>JBBRGP010000184.1:0-5764 GCA_038224105.1 Desulfobulbales bacterium
CCGGACCGGGAGCGGAACTCCATCTATGTTGTCTCCCTATCCCCGCAGGCCATAGCCCTGGCAAGAAGCGGAGGCCCGGCCGGATCGTCCGCGACGCAGCATTGGCCGGAAACCCCGGGGTGGGAGACAACATCGATGGAGTTCCGCTCCCGGTCCGGTTCGTCAAAATCATCTTGTGTTACGTCGGGCCGGACGACATTTCCTGTGGAAATCGGTACACTGTTAACCAGCGTCCCAACAGAGATTATTTCGCCAGCCATCGAGCACCTCTTCGATTACCTCCAGCCACTGCCGCCCCCCATACGCTCAAGTATAAGGCGGGGATCACCAATTTCAAGGCGGCGCGCAAGATTACCCCGACACCGGATACCGTCCGGGTTTCCTGGACCATCGCCACAGCAGACAGACCAGCAGCGCCCCAAGGCAATCGGCGAGAAGATCAAAACCGCTGACCGAGCGACCCGGAATGAAATATTGGTGGAATTCGTCGGAGATGCCAAAGGACAGACAAAAAAGCAAGGTGATACCCACTGCCCGACGGGAATCCCTTTGTCTTGTGGCGGGGCTGAAGGCAAAGAGGGTGGCGGCGGCCAACAGGCCGTAAGCGGCCAGGTGTGCCACCTTGTCGAGGCCCGGCAGCAGGGGCAGATAGAGATCATCACCTGTCTGATGGGAAAGATAGAAAATGGTGGCCATAACCAGAATCATGGGAACCGGCCGCAGTCCGGCGTGCAGCTGCCTGGTCATGCTGTAGGAGTTTCCTGCGGTTGCGGCAGATGGACTTTTTTCAGCTGATCGCTGGTAAATTTTTTCCGGATACGTCGCATCGCCGCACGCAGCTCCCGGTTCGGAGCATCGACCAGAATCTCGGAGCTCTTATCCGAATAGGCAGTTATCCGCAGCTGTTTATTGAGCAGAAAAAAAGTATGGCTGTAATTGATCTCAATGACCTCGGAGTCTTCATTGATCGGCGGTTCCAGCACCTCTCCGGCACGGGCGACCTGCACACAATCACACTCGGTCATCTCTAAAAGCCAGGCATCGCCGCTGTCGGTCGAATAGAAGAAAAAAACACCCAACTCCCGGTATCCTCTTTTTCTCTCTACCGCATCAGCCTGGATTGCTTTCACCCCGCCCATCAGGGTCACCTGCCCGGTCGTTGGCCGGCGTGGCAGTTGCAGTGCGCTCCTTTGTTGGCTCAGCGCACAGCAATACTTGTATTTTTTACCGCTTCGACAAGGACATTGTTCGTTTCTACCGATCTTCGCCATGTATCGTACCTCATCACCGTTGGCAATACTTTCCTACGAACACTTGCTGTATCCGCAATCGTAGCAGGTTTCGCAGCCTTCTTCAAAGCGGAGCTTGCCCGAGCACTCCGGACAGACGGAGGAGAAACCTTTCTGAGTACCGGCCAAAAAGGATTTAAAAAGTTTGCTAAGTTGCGCGGGAAGATCTAGCATATGGCCGCTTGACCTGTCAAGCTGTTTGATAATCTCATCCATCGGTACATTAAACCGCAACGCCAGCGAAACAAGGCGACAGGTAGTAGTCCACATCGTTGATTTATCTTTCAGATCGACACGGTTGTCGAAGGGAAACTTGGCAAAAACCTCCATCGGCTTCTCGTTTTCATCAAAACAGACAATGATATATACCGATTTCTGATACTGGTCCTTGACCCGGTAACGCTTGGCATTGAGGGTATCCGGCAGGAGCTGCTTGACCGGGCCACGTTCAGAGACGATCGCGGTTTTTCCCTTGGTGGCGGTATCGCTGATGTTCAACACCTGGTTATCCCTCGATCCGTCACGATACACGGTAAGCCCCTTGCAGCCGAGCTTATACCCGGTAATGTATGAGACTTTGACCTCATCACGGGTAGCGCTGGCCGGCAGATTGATGGTCTTTGAGATCGAGCTGTCGACGCCGTTTTGCTGGAGGATCCCCTGCATTTTTATATGATCGGACGGCGCAATATCCTGGGCGGTACGAAAGATCTCCTGCCAGCGAGGTGGAATCTCCTCATGACCGATGACCGTGCCGCTGTCGGCAACCTTGCTCATCAATTCAGCGGAATAGAAGCTTTCCTCCCTCGCCACCCTCTCAAAATACTTATTGATCATGATCAGCCGGTCGCCATCCATAACGTTTTTGACCATGACGATGGAAAAATAGGGTTCGCATCCGGAAGCGCAATCGGCAATCATCGATACGGTACCGGTCGGCTGGATGGAGGTGAGGGCGGCATTGCGACGGGGCCGATAGGAGTTCACTTGCGGATCATAGGCGGGAAACGGTGATTTTTCCACGGCCAGTTCGACGGATCGCGCCTCGGCGGTATCCCTGACGAACTGCATCACCTTGCCGGCTAGGGCCCGACCTTCCTCGCTGGCATAGGGAGTTTCCAACTGAATAAGCATATCGTGCAAGCCCATGATGCCCATCCCGATTTTTCTGGTTTTCAGGGTCATTTCCTCAATCTCGGGAATGGGAAACCGGTTGCAGTCAATGACGTTGTCGAGAAAAACCGTGGCGCTTTGTACCACCTTCTTTAGTCTGGTGTAGTCTACCGCTCCCTTAATGACGAAGTTGGCCAGATTGACTGACCCAAGATTGCAACTCTCATATGGCAGCAGCCATTGTTCGCCACACGGATTGGTAGCCTCGAAATCGCCAAGCTGCGGAGTCATGTTGTCGCGGTTGGCGGTATCGATAAAAAGTACCCCCGGTTCACCGTTGTGCCAGGCCAGGTCGATGATGGTATCGAATACCGTTCTGGCATTCAGCTGTTTTACGACCTGCCTGGTGGATGGCTCGATGAGGTCGTAGTCGGTGCCCTCCTCCACTGCCCGCATGAATATGTCGGTGACGCCAACGCTGAAATTGAAATTGTTGAATCGGTTCTGGTCCGACTTGGCGGTAATGAAATCGAGGATGTCGGGATGATCTATGCGCAAGACCCCCATATTGGCGCCACGGCGCTTGCCCCCCTGCTTGATGGTTTCGGTGGCGGCATCGAAAACGGCTGCAAAGGACAGGGGGCCCGAAGCAACGCCCTGCGTGGAACGGACCGAGGCGTTTTTTGAGCGCAGGCGGGAAAAAGAGTAGCCGGTGCCACCGCCGGTCTTATGGACCAGCGCCCCATTGCGGATCGCCGAAAATATGCCGTCCATCGAATCTTCAACCGGCAGGACAAAGCAGGCGGACAACTGGCCGAGATCGGTTCCGGCATTCATCAGGCAGGGCGAATTGGGAAGAAAATCCAGCCGGTGGATCATATTGAAAAATTCTTCCCTAAGCAGTTTATGATACTTTCCCTCTCCATCGACGTCGGCAACCGCATTGGCAACGCGACGAACCAGGGTCTCCCAGCTTTCGGTAACATTACCTTCCGCGTCCTTAAGATAGTATCGCCTCGCCAGAACCGTTTCAGCGGTGGTTGTCAAGACCTGTTTGGTTAAATCAGGTGTCATGCAGGACCTCTTGTCAAGTGAAAGAATAATAATTGGCTGTGGGTGTACAACGAAGAATATGCCCGGAAATGCGAAAAAAAACCGCTTGGTGATCTCTGCCAAAACCGCTTGGCAGTACTCTGCACAAAGATTATATACCCCACATTTATGGCTGGCTCAACAGATAACTACAACATGTGGTGTCTTTTCCAAAAGATCCGGAAAAACCTCGATATCCACGGGAAAGAATTTTTTCAAGAAAAAACGGTTTCGGCTGAAGTTTTTTTCCATCCTCTGGTTTTGCCTCGGCCAAACGGTCCAGCAGGCACCACGCGGAGAATCGCTGAAGGAAAATTTTGCCAGGAAGACGGCCGACAGGGTCGCCAAGGTAAGGAGCGTGTCCTCTGCAGGTACCGGACAAAAAACCGAGGTAGCAACCACGGACAGCAACGGCGCGATGGAATTGTCGGTGATCGCCGCCCGCGGTTTTGTCGCGGTTTCGTTAACACCCCTTGCAGGGGATAAGTACCTTCACGAAATTCTTTTCAAAAAACAAGAAAAGAATTTCTAAGGTACTAAAAACGCCAGGTGATTTCCGGCGGCTTACGCAAGGGCAGGCGGTGGTAGGAAAATTTCGGGTAGCCGACCATCATGGCACCAAAGGATTGATGACCTTCGGGCAGCGCCAAAGCCGCCTGCATCGGCGGAAAGCTCGCCGCGGCGGCGTTGAAAAAGCCGGCCCAGCAGCAGCCTAGACCCATTCCCGTGGCCGCAAGTTCCAGATAGCTGAGGGCAAGGGTGCAAGTGGTCGGCGCCATCGCGCTGTCTTTTTCGGCATGGGCAATGACCACCGCCGGAGCATCGCGAAGTATCACGTCAATTCCCTCGTTCCACCGCTCCAGCGTGGTATCCATGTGCAAGGCGCGAGCAAAATCAGGCATTTTCGCCAGCGTCAACTGCATCCACTCAACAACAATGGCGGCAAGGCGGTGCAGTTCTTCCCAATTGCCGAGTACCAGCCAATTCGCCCCTTGTGAATTATGTCCGGAAGGAGCGTATCGGGCAACCTCGATGAGCCTTTGCAGGTCTTCCCGAGCCAGCGGCTTCCGGCGAAAATTGCGGATGGACCGGCGGTTTCTGAGGAAGTGTTCGCTCTGCTCCGGCGATAGCAGAAGCTCTTTTTGTACAGGCGGGCACAGCGCAACATCGATCTCCCGGTGGCTGATGCTGCCGCTTGGACAAACCGCGACACAATGCCCGCAGCGGATGCACAATTCTTCCGCCTGGGCAATCGGTTCAGGAAATTGGCCTTCCTGAAAGGCGATGAGTCCCGCCGGACACACGGCGGCACAAAGTCCGTCCCGTTGGCAGGTTTGTTTGTCAATATCCAATAAATTCAAAAAGTCACCCCTGATAACCCAGGTCGTGCATCCGACCAGGGCCTGATTTTTCACTTCCTGTCGACATTCAGCTGTTTTCCGGCCCCGGCCATCCGGGTCCGGGCCCCGTCAAGCAAACGGGCGGTGTCAACGATGGCGCGGGTATGGGTACCATTGGCAACCTTGCCGGCCCGGTCAAAGACCTCCACCTCGAATTGATAGATCTTGCCTTCAAGACCAAGAAAGGTTGCCACCGCTTTGACCTCCTCATCCACCGGGGTAGGAGCGTAATGTTTGATGTCGACTTTCACCCCAACCGAGAGCTGCCCTGGCTGCAGCAGCGGTTTCATCAGTCGCGCCGCCGCAAGTTCCATCAGTGCAATCATTCTCGAGGTGGCGAGGACATCCGGGAAATCATCCGCGGGGTTAATCGCCACCGCGCTCGCCAGATCCGATTTTTGAACGGTATACACACACTCCCCTTTGGCACCGGTTTCCATACCTCCCCCCTCCTTTTTAAATGAGCGTTTGCAGATTTATCCTCTCATTTACCTTGATACGGGGCGATTGTAAAGTCGTACTCTTCCTTTATGGAAAAGTTACAGAACCGTAGTCCGGCCGCCCTGAAGGCATGGCACCATTGCTGGCTCAGTTCGGGAGGAAGGAGACTGCCACGACAGCCCCGAGATCTTCTTTGCAGTCAGGCCGATCGACACTTACCGCCCCTCCCAGGCGAGAGGCGACCCAACCCTGTACCACATCCGAGGGGGCAGGGTTCAGACAAGCGAGATGGAAAACCCGTCTAAACAAAAAAGCGGATACGGCGACCGTATCAAATGGTCACCGTATCCGCTTCGAGGATACCTCAACTTCCCTAACGACCGATCAAACAGATCGGACGGGCACTAAAATCGGAATCGTACCCCAACA
>JBBRGP010000185.1:0-5763 GCA_038224105.1 Desulfobulbales bacterium
GTGCATTGCAAAGGGAGGGATTATGAGAAAGATAGAGGCGATAATCAAACCGTTCAAGCTCGATGAGGTCAAGGATGCCTTAAACAGCATCGGCATTACCGGCATGACCATCACCGAGGTCAAAGGCTACGGCCGGCAGAAAGGCCATACCGAAATCTACCGCGGCGCCGAATACGTCGTCGATTTTATCCCCAAGGTGAAAATCGAGATCGTCGTCGCCGCCGAACTGGCCGACCAGGTGGTCGATAAGATCCGCAGTGCCGCCAATTCCGGCAAGATCGGTGACGGCAAGATCTTTGTCCTGCCGATTGAGCGGGTGGTGCGAGTCCGTACCGGTGAGGAGAACCGTGACGCGGTGTAATCAATGATAGCCGCGTTTCGTGGACAACGAAAAGCGCTCGAGGCAATCTGGGCCAAGGCTAAAAGCGGCGACGACGAATTGCGCAGCCATTCCCGGATCGTCGATAGTTATATCATCGGCTGTTTTCAAAGATCGGAGGCGAAGGCGTGGCAGGACGACGTCGCCCTGGTGGCCCTCGGCGGCTACGGCCGGCAGGAACTCTATCCCTATTCGGATATCGACCTGATGATCCTCTATCGCCCGGAGCTGCACGATCGCATCGAGCGGATCACCGATGCGGTGCTTTATCCGCTCTGGGACACCGGTCTCGAGGTCGGCCATGGGGTGCGGACCATCGACGAGTCGATCGCCCAGGCGGAGAAGGATTATTTTTTTCTCGTCGCCCTGCTCGACTCCCGGTTGATCCACGGCTCGGCCGAACTGTACGGTGAGCTGCTCGCCGCCTATCACCACCGTTTTGTCGAGGGCCGGCGAGAGGATTTTGTCGAAAAGATGAAGGGCCACCGCCAGAGCCGCCGGGAGCGGTACGGCAGCCACAGCTATCTCCTCGAGCCCCATATCAAAGAGGGCCGCGGCGGCATGCGCGATATCCAGGCGATGATGTGGACCGCCCGGGTGGTCTTTGGCCTGCACGGGCTGGAGGCGATTAACGAGGCCGGACTGCTGGTGGAAGATGAGACGCGGGACTTCCTGGCCGCCCGGTCCATGCTGGTGCGGCTGCGCAGTTTCCTGCACAGCCTCAGCAAGCGCAAAAACGACCAGCTCTATTTTGAACAGTAGGGCGATGTGGCGGCGGCCTTCGGCTATACGACCAGGGACGGGATCCGCGGGGTCGAAGGGTTCATGCGCGATGTCTATGGGGCGCTGCAGAAGATCAGTGTTATCACCGACCTGTTCTTCGACCATGTCGACGAGGTCCTCGGCCTGGCCGGCAAGAGCGGAGTAGTTGCCGACCGGGTGGTGGAAAAAGGGATCGAGGTGAAAAACGAGCGGGTCCATCTGACCGCCTCCGCCGCCCAGCTTCAGGCCAAACCGCAGACCCTCATTCGGGTGTTTCTGGCCATGGCCCGCACCGGCCTGCCCCTGCACCACCGAACCCGTAAAGTAATTACCGGCTCCCTCGAGCTGATCACCGATAAAGTCCGGACCTCGCCCCGGCTGGCCCGGACCTTTTTCGCGCTTCTGCTCGAGGCCAAAGATATTGCCCAGGTCATGGAGACGATGCTCGAGACCGGGGTGCTGACCGCCTGCATTCCCGAATTCTCGCGGATCACCACCCTCGCCCAGCACGATCTCTACCACATCTACACGGTTGACCGCCACTCCCTGCAGGCGGTGGTGGAACTGCATGGGCTGGTCGCAACCTGGGTGAGTGTCGCTCAGAATATCCGGAACATGCGGGTATTGTATCTGGCGACGCTGCTCCACGATATCGGCAAGGGCTCGGGCCGCGATCATTCCCTGGAGGGTGCCAACCTGGTTCGCCAGATCGGCGCGCGCTTTTCGCTTGCCGAGGAGGAGTGCGACATCCTTGCCTTTCTCGTCCGCTATCATCTGTTCATGCCGGAAAGTGCCCTCCGGCGTGACTTAAATGACGCGGTCTTCATCAAGAGATGCGCCGAAACCATCGGCGACCTCGAGCGGTTGTCCATGCTGTATCTGATCTCCGTCGCCGATTCTAAGGCCACCGGTCCGTCGGCCTGGAGCGACTGGAAAGGGACACTGATGGAGGAGCTCTTTCTCAAGATTTATCCGTATCTCGATTTTGGCCGGGACGGGGTCGACGATGTCTCCGCCCATGAGGAACAGGGGGTGGAATGGCTGCGGGAGCGGGTTCGGGTGCTGCTGCAGGGCGAGCAGAATCTTCGGGTCGATATCGACGATCTCGGTGCCGATTATATCCTGTCCTTTTCGCCGGAGATCATAGTCAAACATGTGCTGACCCAGCGGGACAATTATCAGCTCCTCCGCCAGCGTTCGCTGATCCTGGCCGAGGAAACCGAGGATGCCTGGCAGCTGCTGATCATGACCTTCGATCGACCGGGCCTTCTCGCCAAAATCTGCGGAGTCATGGCGCTGAACAGCCTGACCGTCGTCAAAGCGCAGATCTTCACCTGGGTGGACGGCACGGTCGCCGATGTCATCGACGTCCGCTCGACGGATGGCCTCAGCTTTGCCGAAAAGGACTGGCAGTCGCTGAACGCACAGCTCGATCTGGCCATCGAGCATCGCCTCGGGCTGAGCCACCGACTGTACCGCAAGCTGTCGTCCGGCTACAATCGGCGGGGGCAGCTGGTCGGGGAGGTTGCCTCGAAGGTGGTCATCGACAATAAAAGCTCGGAGATCTACTCGGTCATCGAGGTCTATGCCGCCGATCTTCCCGGCCAGCTTTACCATATTACCCAGGCGATGGCCGATTTCGGCCTGAATATCCATAAAGCCTACATCGCCACCGAGGTCGAGCAGTTGATCGACGTTTTCTATGTCCTCGATTCCCAGGGCCAAAAACTGGTCGATGAGGAATTCAGACAGGAAGTGACCCAGGGCCTGCTCCATTCGATCGGCCGGGCCGGCAAGTAAGCGGGGAGTCTTAATTCCAATAAGCATTCAAGTTGACTCGAAAGTAGGGGGCACTCCGTGCACCGCCCTTATTGTCCCCGGCTGACTAGGATGTTGGTGCACGGAGTGCACCCTACGAAAAACAAAGGCCATCTTGAATGCAAATGCGAATGAGCTTTCAGTTATTGGCCGGAGTTTGTTTTAAAAATGACAAACATGTAATGAAAATTCATTTCTCGGTTGCAAAAAATCTCAGAAATGTTATTTTTTTCAAACGGGTGAAGAACAGTATTCTTTGCCGATAACTCAAAATTAAATTCAGGAGGAAATAGATGTCAGCAAAAGATGTAATCAAGATGGCGCAAGAAAACAAAGCAGTCATGGCCAATTTCAAATTCCTTGATTTTCCGGGAATCTGGCAACATTTTGCGGTTCCCATCGATGAATTGACAGAAGAGATTTTTGAGGAAGGACTGGGCTTTGACGGCTCTTCGATCAGGGGCTGGCAGGCGATCAACACCTCGGATATGCTGGTTGTTCCGGATGCGGAGACCGCCTTCATGGATCCTTTCATGGATTATCCGACGATCACCCTGATCTGCAATATCGTCGATCCGATCACCAAGGAGCAGTATACCAGGGATCCGCGATTTATCGCCCAGAAGGCGGAGGCCTACCTGAAATCGACCGGTCTAGGCGACACCGCCTACTTCGGGCCGGAGGCCGAGTTCTTTATCTTCGACGGCATCAGGTTCGACCAGAATTCGCACAGCGGCTACTACTATATCGAGTCTTCCGAAGGTATCTGGAACTCAGGCAAGGAAGAGAGCCCTAATCTTGGCTACAAACCCCGCCATAAGGAAGGGTACTTTCCCGTTCCGCCGACCGACAGTCAGGTCAACCTCCGGACGGAGATGGTGATGGAGATGCTCAAGTGCGGCATCTATGTCGAGCGGGAGCATCATGAGGTGGCCACCGCCGGCCAGGCGGAGATCGATATGCGCTTTGACTCTCTGGTGAAGATGGCCGACAAGAACATGCTGTTCAAGTACATCATCAAAAACGTCGCCCGTCGCCACAACAAGACCGTCACCTTTATGCCGAAACCGCTGTTTGGCGACAACGGTTCGGGCATGCACTGCCATCAGTCGATTTGGAAAAAGGGCAAACCTCTCTTTGCCGGCAACGAATATGCCGGCCTCAGCGAAATGGCGATCTACTACATCGGCGGCGTGCTCAAGCATGCCAAAGCCCTGGCGGCCCTGACCAATCCGACGACCAACTCCTACAAGCGACTCACCCCGGGCTTTGAGGCCCCGGTCAACCTCGCCTATTCAGCGCGCAACCGGTCCGCCTCCATCCGCATCCCCACCTATTCGGCCAGTCCGAAGGCGAAGAGGGTGGAAGTGCGCTTCCCCGATCCGTCCTGCAACACCTATTTGGCCTTTTCGGCCATGCTCATGGCCGGCCTCGATGGTATTGAGAATAAGATCCATCCGGGGGAACCCCTCGACAAGGATATCTATGATCTCGGACCCGAAGAGCTTGCTAATGTGCCAACCATGCCGGGCAGCCTCGATGAGGCGCTCAACGCCCTTGAGGCAGACCATCAGTTCCTGTTGAAAGGCAATGTCTTCACCCAGGATGCTATCGACACCTGGATTTCCTATAAGAGAAAAAATGAGGTGGATGCCCTGCGGCTCCGTCCTCATCCGTATGAATTCTTCCTCTACTACGATATTTAAGCATATCCGGGGAAGGTGAAAGACAGGGAAGGCCGGCTGCCGCCGCCTTCCCTGTCTTTTTTTTGCATTTGCATTCGAGATGGCATTTGTTTTTCGTAGGGTGCACTCCGTGCACCAACATCCTAGTCAGCCGGGGACAGAATTCAATTCTGTCCCACGGGACAATAAGGGTGGTGCACAGAGTGCACCCTACTTTCGAGCCAACTTGAAAGCTTATTGGATAGACGGTCAAATCTGCAAGAGTTTGCAATGGATACAGTGAGGATAACGGAGCGCCTGGCACCGGCCCTGGCGGCCAGCCGTTACCTGCAACGGGAGTTGCAGGCACGGCCCTGGCTCCCGCCTCTGCTCGGGGATACCCTCGACTGCGCGCTCAGCGCCCGGGCCATGCAGGAATTTCTGAACAAGGAGGCGAAAAACGAGGTGCAGCTGAAAACCGGCCTGCGACGCTTGCGGAGCTGGGTGTTCTGCCACACCGCCTGCCGCGATCTCCTCGGAGGGGCCGATCTTGCCGAGGTGACCGGGGCGATGAGCCGGTTGGCCGAGGTGTCCCTCACCCATGCCCGCGACGTGCTGCACGGGGTCCTGGCCGACCGGCACGGGAGCCCGGTCGATGGTAAAGGGCAGCCGATGCCGCTGGTGGTGGTCGGTATGGGCAAGCTGGGAGGCGGTGAGCTGAATGTCTCCTCCGACATCGATCTGATCTTTCTCTACCCTGAGGACGGTGAAACCACCGGGGCCCGGCCGCTCAGCTCTTTTGAATTCTTTACCCGTCTCGCCCGGCAGATCATCGCGGCGATCGGCGAGGTCACCGCCGATGGTTATGTTTTCCGCGTCGATATGCGGCTTCGCCCCTACGGCGAGTCGGGGCCGCTGGTCTTGAACTTTAATGCCCTCGAACACTATTTTATCGCCCAGGGCCGGGAATGGGAGCGGTACGCCTGGATCAAGGCGAGACCCTTGTGCGGCAGCCGGCTCGACGACCTTACCGCCGTCGTCCGGCCCTTCGTGTTTCGCAAATACCTGGACTTTGGGGCGATCAATGCCCTGCGCGCCCTGCATGGCCAGATCCGCTCGCAGGTCGGCCGCCGGGAGATG
>JBBRGP010000186.1:0-5744 GCA_038224105.1 Desulfobulbales bacterium
CCGGGCCCATGTCCGACGTAGCTGCCGCCCGCTGCCCGTTTATTCCGGAATCATTACCCTTTTTCAGAATCGATGAAGGGCAGAAGGCCGGGCTGACAAAACGGCGTTGGTACGGAATTTGCAAGTATGACCCACAGGTCCCATGGGGACTGATCCCTTGTCGTATCGAACTTTTGCCTAAAGGAGAATTTTCATGAGCCGGTACCATCTTGCCCAGGATGCCCGCAAATGCATTGGCTGCCACGCCTGCGAAATCCAGTGCAAATCGAATAAAAGCCTGCCGTCGGGCCCCCGTTTGTGCCAAATCATCGAGGTCGGTCCGCAGCTGATAGGTGGCTTACCGCGAACCGCCTTCGTCTTCATGCTCTGCTTTCATTGCGAGAACCCCTGGTGCGTTGCCGCCTGTCCCACCGGCGCCATGCAACAGCGGTCCAGTGATGGCATCGTCTTTGTCGACCACAACCTTTGTGTCGGCTGCAAGACCTGTATTGCTGCCTGCCCCTGGGGAGCGCCGCAGTGGCAGCCGGAAATCGGTAAGGTAGTGAAATGTGACTACTGCAAGGATCGTCTTGATCAAGGGTTGAAACCGGCCTGCGTTACCGCCTGCACCACCCAATGCCTGGAGTTCGGGGAAGGACAAACGATGACGGAAAAGAAACGAAAGCGCCATGCCGAAGCGGTAACTACTTTTGAAAACTGTGCTTTTTAGTACCTTACAGGTGATTTTCCATGCTTGTGAAAGAAAATTACCTGATTTAAGGTACTCATTTCTTCATCTTCGCCTTGAGATCCTGCCATGAGCCCTAGCCAATGCCCGGTCCACGAGACCTTGCTGGAACTGAAGAAGATCCCTGCCGACCGTCGGGTGGTCCATCCCCGGGGCCGTCGCCTGATTGAGGAGATCGCCACCCTGGTTCAGGACATCGTCGCCGCCCGGGCCGGAGCCGAGCATCTGCCGTGCATCGACGCCCGGGTTGCGGAACTCTGTGCCTTCATGGACGACCCGGCCGGAGTTGAAACCGGCTTATGGCTTAAGGCCCGTCTCGCCGAGCACGGCGAGGTCTTTCGCAGCCATGCCCTGGACCGCAACTGCGCCGCTTCGGTCTGCGACCACTTGACCCCGGCCCCTTGCCAGATGGCCTGCCCGGCCGGCATCGACGTGCCCACCTACCTGTCGCTCATCGCCCTTGGCCATGACGCCGAGGCGATCGAGGTCATCCGCCGCGACAATCCCCTGCCCTGGGTATGCGGCCTGATCTGCACCCGGCCCTGCGAAATGATGTGCGTCCGGGCGCGGATCGACACCCCGGTATCGATCAAATTCCTCAAGGCCTTCGCCGCCGAGCGGGCGATGTCCTGGGGCAACTATCACAATCCTTCCGAGACTCCGGCCACCGGCCGCCGGGTATGCGTGGTCGGCGCCGGACCCGGAGGCTTAAGCGCCGCTTACTACCTGGCCCTGCACGGCCACCAGGTCAGGGTTATCGAAGCCCTGCCCCGGGCTGGCGGCATGATCCTGGTGGGAATCCCTCGCTACCGGCTGCCGTCGGACATCATCGACCGGGAGGTCGGCAAGATCGAAGAACTGGGAGTCGAATTCCGCTTTAATACCCGGTTTGGCAAGGATGTCGAGCTGTCCTCGCTCCGCGCCGAAGGCTTCGAAGCCTTCTTTTTTGCAGTGGGGGCGCACGCTTCGTTCAACCTCGGTATTGCCGGCGAAAACGATTTCCTGCAGGTGCACGGGGCGGTCGATTTCCTCCGGCGGGTGGCACTCGGAGAGCGCCGCTGCCCGGGGAAAAAGGTCGTGGTCATCGGCGGCGGCAACGTCGCCATCGATGCCGCCCGCACATGCCTGCGCCTCGGCAGCGAGCAGGTGACCATCGCCTATCGCCGCACCCGCAAGGAGATGCCGGCCGACCATGAAGAGGTGGAGCAGGCGGAGGAGGAGGGAGTACACTTCGAACTGCTCACCGTCGCGGTTGCAGTCACCGGCGAAGGGGGCAAGGTCCGCGCCCTGCGCTGCCTGAAAGCCAAACTGGTGACCGTGCCCGGATCCAGCCGCCAGTCACCGAAGCCGGTCGAGGGCAGCGACTACGACATCGCCGCCGATGCGATCATCAGCGCCATCGGCCAGCGGATCGAACAGCACTGGTTTGATAAAGTGGAAGGCTTGACCTGGACCCATCGCGACACCATCCGCGTCAACACCATCACCATGGAAACCAGCCTACCGGGAATCTTCGCGGCCGGCGACGCGGTCACCGGCCCGGCGACGGTCATCGAGGCCATCGGCGGCGGAAAAAGGGCGGCCATCGCCATCGACCGCTTCCTCGCCGGCATACCCCAGCCGAAGCTGCCGCCGGTGCCGGTACGCCACCAACGGGTCGCCTGTTTCGACGTCCCCGCCCACACCAAGATGGCTCTGAAACGGCCGGAGATGCCGCTCCTGGGTATCGATCGCCGCCGCACCACCTTTCAGCAGGTAGAACTCGGTTACTCGGAAAACCAGACCCGGGAAGAGGCCCGCCGCTGCCTGCGCTGCGACATCTGCAGACGCTGCGGCAAGTGTGTGACTATCTGCAAGGAGAAGATGGGGGTCGACGCTCTGGCCCTCGGCTACCTTTCCTTCGACCATCCGCATGAGAGCGATTTCCGCCGCACCGAGCAGCGCTGCATCAGTTGCGGGGCCTGCGCCGCCAACTGCCCGACCGGCGCCATGCGCATCGAGGACCGCGGCCCGGACCGGGTTCTCTCCCTGTGCGGCACCATTCTCAGCCGGCAGCCCTTGCTGTATTGTGGCGGCTGCGGCGCGGTGATCGGCACCGAACGCTATCTGGCCTTCATTCGCAGCCGCCTCGGCGCGCTGGCGACCACCACGCCCCAGGAGGGTGACGGGCCGCAGTGTGACGTGTGCGCCCGGAAGAAGGGACACCGGGGCGGGGCCACGGTCATGGCGACAAGCTGACAGGATGGCAAAGAATCAAGCAAAAAGAGGAGATACGTGATGGTATTCCATAAAGGTCAGATGGTGCGGGTCTTGCGCCGCAGCACCGATGAAAGCTGGGAAGACTATATGGACGGGCTGGTCGGCAGCCGGGGCATAGTTACCGATCCGGACAGCCAGATCAACGACCCGGATTCCCTCATCGAGGTCAGTCTCGAAGACAGAGGCACCTTCCGGCTGCCCCAGGATTGCCTGGAAGTGCTGGAGCCGAACCCCTAGTGCGCCTGGCGGATGTGCTCGACAGCAGCGGCGCCAGGGCGGTGACCGTCTCCCCCGAGACCAGCCTGGCCGAGGTGGCGCTGGCGATGCACCGGGCCTGCGCCACGGCGGCCCTGGTCGTGGAGGACGAACGGCTCCGGGGTCTTTTGACCCTGGGCGATTTCCTTCGCCTCCTGACCACCGCAACTTCGCCGGCGCTGGCCTGGACCAATCCGGTCACGGCGGCGCTGACCGAGGGAGCAGTGCCGGTTACCGTCGAGGAGAAAGTGGCCCGGGTCATCACCGAGATGACGGCGGCGGGTATCGACCACCTGCCGGTAGCCGTGGCCGGAGGATTTGTCGTCGTCAGCCTCTGCAACCTGCTCCGGGCGGAAAACGCCTTCCTGCACGGTGAGGTGCGACACCTGCAAACCTATATCGACGCGCTCCACGATGCGCCGAACGACTGAGGAAGCACGATGATTACCATCTACATCAATGATCAAGCGGTGACCGCCGAACCGGAATCGACGGTCCTCAAGGCGGCGAAGGACCACAACATCCTCATCCCGACCCTCTGCCACCACCCGGCCCTTAAACCTTCCGGCTCGTGCAAGGTCTGCGCCGTCGCCGTGGAAAAGGCCTCGGGGGAGAAGACGATCATGCTGAGCTGCATCCTCCGGGTCAAACCGGGGTTGAGGCTGTGGACCGAAGGGGAAGAGGTGCGTCAGGCGAGGACCAAAGCCCTGCTGAAATTGATCACCATGGCCCCGATGTCGGATCGCATCCGTCATCTCGCGGAATTGGAAGGAGTCGTCCTGCCGCCGGCACCGGACGGCTGCATCCGCTGCCGCCTGTGCATCCGGGTGTGCAAGGAAATCATCGGCGCCGAGGCCCTGCGCATGGAAAAACCTGGCGGCCGGCAACTGGTGACCGTCGATCCCGACCGCTGCATCGGCTGCGGCACCTGCGCCAATATCTGTCCAACTCAGGCGATAACGGTGGTCGACAACGGCGGGATTCGCGCCCTGTCAATCCGGGACGAAGTCTTCGGCCGCCATCCGCTCATGCGCTGCCAGGGCTGCGGCAAATACTACGCCACCGAAAAACAGATACGGCTGATGGAGCACCGCACTGCTCCCCATCCCCAGGTTAAAGAGCATCACAATTACTGTGCCAATTGCGCCAAGCTTTTTTCCGACCGGCTGACGGTCATGGTAAAACAGCCGCCACGACAACAAACCAACAACAAGCGGCAGTAAGAGACTGCCTGCACAGCTCATAGCAAGGAGAAATACCCATGGTTGCCAAATCAGTGTTCAGTGTATGCGGGATGTGTACAGTTCGGTGTCCGATCAAGGTTACGGTCGAGGACGGGCAGGTGACGTTTCTTCAGGGCAATCCCCATGTGCCGGCGATGAAGGGAGCGGTCTGCCCGCGCGGCGCGGCCGGCAATGCCCTGATCACCGACCATGAGCGGCCCCAGACACCGTTAATCCGCAGCGGCGCCCGGGGCGAGGGTAAATGGCGCAAGGTCAGCTGGGACGAGGCCTTCGATTATGTCGCCGACCGACTGAAAGAGGTCAAGGACAAATACGGCGCCAAGGGCATTGCCCTTACCGACCGCGGCGGCCCGTTCCGTGATATGCACCGGGCCCTGCTCCGCGGCCTCGGCAGCCCCAACTACTGCAACCACGATTCCTCCTGCGCCCGCAACGTCCAGCATGCCAGCCTGTCGATCACCGGCATGGGACGAAAGAGCGTCGCCTACGACTTGAAAAATGCCAGACATGTGGTGCTGCAGCTGCGCAACATCTTCGAGGCGATCAACGTCCAGGAGGTCAACAACCTCATGGATGCCCTGGAAAAGGGCTGCAAGTTGACGGTTATCGACATCCGCGCCACGATTACCGCCTCCAAAGCGACCCGCTACTTTCAGGTGCGGCCCGGCTCCGACTACGCCTTCAACCTCGCCGTGATCCACGAACTCTTGAAAAAGCGGCTCTACGACGAGAAGTACGCCGGCCGCTACATCGAGGGGATGCGGGACCTCGAGAGCTTCATCGAACCCTACACCCCGGAATGGGCGGAGGGAGAAACCGGCATCGCTCCCTCCGAGCTGCGCCAGTTCGTCCGTGAACTCGCGGCCGCCAAGGGGGCGGTGATCTGGCATCCCGGCTGGATGGCAGCGCGTTACCAGGATTCGTTCTACGTCTGCCGCACCGCCTACATCATCAACGCCCTCCTCGGCTCCTTCGGAGCCAAAGGCGGGATGCCCCTGGTCAGCAAGCCGGGCGATGTCGGCCGGGCCGACCTCAAGGCCTTTGTCGATCTCTACCCGAAACCGGCGGACAAGCGGGCTGACGGCCTCGGCTGGCGCTACACCCACTTCGAGGAGGGGCCGGGCCTTGCCCACCTCATGTACGAGGCGATGGGCAGCCAGGATCCCTATCCGATCAAGGCCTATATCGCCTACCGTCACGATCCGCTGATGGGCTACCCCGACCCGGACCGCCTGAAGGAGCTTTTCGGCAACCTCGAC
>JBBRGP010000187.1:0-5720 GCA_038224105.1 Desulfobulbales bacterium
GCTTTATCTTTCAGTTCCACCATCTGCTGCCTGATTTCACCGCTCTTGAAAATGTCATGATCCCGGGTCTCATCGCCGGCAAAAAGAAAAAAGAGATGGTCGGCCCGGCCGAGGCGCTGCTCGAGCGGGTGGAACTCGGCCACCGGAAAAGCCACAAGGTTCTTGAGTTGTCCGGCGGGGAACAGCAGCGGGCAGCCCTGGCCAGGGCTCTGGTCATGCAACCGCGGCTGCTGTTTGCCGACGAACCGACCGGCAATCTCGATTCTCGGGCCGGCAACCTGGTTTTCGACCTGCTCCACGGTCTGTGCCGGGAACGCAATCTCTGCGCGATCATGGTCACCCATAACACCATGCTGACGGAGCAGATGGACCACTGTTTCACCTTAAAAGACGGCGTCCTGGAAAATAACCGGTAGGATGACCATGCCCCCGGTTGGACCTCTGCCACGTGCCGGAAAATGACCGAATGAGCCCGGAAAATCCCCGTAATAACCCCGCCGTTTCGCCAACAAAACTTCGCCTCATCCGGTCGCTCCCCAAGGCCATGGGCGGCGGATTGCTGGTCACCCTGGCCCTCCTTGCCGTACTGTTATTCCTCTTCCTCCAGGGTAACAGCACTCGGCACGGCCTGTTGTCAGAGCTGAGTTCCGGGGTGAGCACGCCAGCCGTCCAGGGGCTCGCCAAGGGCGAGGAGCCAATCAAAATCCTTGCCGGCCTCCTGGGCATCGCGCTTCTTCTCTTAACCGCCTGTTTTTATTATTTCCGGCGGCTCTTTATCGCCCGCCTCCGCGGCCTCAACCGGACAATCTTGGCAATGGTTGCCGGCGAAAACCTCGAGATCGCGGCGGCAGGCGATGACGAAATACGTGAAGTTGCCCGGTCGGTAAACTTTTTAGCCTCGGAACTCCATAAGGCTAAAGAAGCCGCCGAAAAATCGGCCATCGCCAAGGCGGAATTTCTCGCCCATATGAGCCATGAGATACGTACCCCGATGAACGCCATTCTCGGCTTTTCCGATCTCGCCCTCAAGACCGATAATCCGGAAGATCACCTCGATTACCTTGGAAAAATCAACAACGCCTCCTACTCTCTGCTCGGCATCATCAACGCCACTCTCGATTTTTCCAAGATCGAAGCGGGCAAGTTCACCATCGAACATGCCGCCTTTGATCTCCGCGAACTGCTCGAAAACCTGTCAACCTTGATTGGTCTGAGATGCGAGGAGTCGGGCCTGGAATTTTACTTCCACATCGGCCCGGGCACCCCCTACGCACTCATGGGAGATGCTCTGCGTCTCGGCCAGGTGCTTACCAACTTGATCACCAACGCCTTTAAATTCACGGCAAGCGGTTTCATCAGCCTGCATGTCTCAATGCAGCCTGAAGCGATACTCCCCGGCGACAGGGTGTGCCTGTCGTTTGCCGTCCAGGACACCGGGTCCGGGATCTCCGAGGCGCAGGCGCAACACCTTTTCGAACCGTTCACCCAGGCGGATACCTCGATCACCCGCAGGTTTGGCGGAACCGGGTTGGGGCTGGCAATCTGCAAGAGTCTGGTCGAGATGATGGGCGGCCAACTCCGGCTGGAGCGGATGGAGAACAGGGGCAGCATCTTCGGTTTTACCCTGCCGCTCACCCTCCAACCCACCTGTTCCCACCATTTTTATTCCGCTCCCCAGACTTTAACCGGTAAAAAAGTGCTGGTGATGTCGGAAAAACCGCAAACCGCCACGGAGTTATCCTGCCAGCTGGAGAATTTCGGCCTCCAGGTTTATCAGGCCCTGGCGCCCGACGAGGTGCTGTCCGCCCTGAAGACCGAGTCTGCCCGTTCGCCGCATGACTTTGTCATCATTGATTGCCAGACCTATGGCCAACGCCTGCCGGAGATGATCAGAAAAATCCAGGTGATGTTTCCCGGAGCCACGGCACCAGGCCTGATTCTCACCGGCATGCGGCGACTCGCCACCCACTTTGCCAATAAGGCGATGCCCGACTGCGACCTTTTCCTGATCAAGCCGATAACCCCGGCGAGACTGCTCGACGCCCTCCTCGCCGTTCGGCACCTGGAAAACTGCTATGGTCTGCCCCCTTTAGACCGGCGCCAGGGGGCTGCAACCCCGGATTTTGCCCCGATCGCTGGGGCTAAAGTCCTTCTCGTCGAGGACAATGAGATCAACCAACAGGTCGCCTTCGGTTTTCTCGCCTCGGCGGGACTGTCGGTGGTCGTGGCGCGAAACGGCGCCGAGGCGGTGGAAACCCTCCGCCGGAGGGAGACCGAAACTTTCGATGCCGTGCTGATGGATATCCAGATGCCGGTCATGGACGGCTACAGTGCCGCCAAGGCGATTCGCCAGCTGCCGTCGCCGGCCGGCAACATCCCGATCGTCGCGGTTACCGCCCATGCCATGCAGGAGGAACGGCAGAAATGTCTCGCCGGCGGAATGAACGACCACCTCACCAAACCCATCGACCGGGAAACGCTCCTTGCCGTTCTGAGCAGATGGATCCCGCACCGCTCCACCTTGCCGATCACCGGTCAGCCGCTGCCCTCCGCCGCCCTGCCAGACATACTCCTGGCCAGCAGAATGGGGGTCGACCTGGCCAACGGCCTGGCCCGGGTCATGGGCAATAAGGAGGTGTATGTCGAGTTGCTGCGGACTTTTTTGAACACCTATCGTCCGTATCCATCGACGATGCACGAGGAGTTTAAAAAGCTCTCGTTCGACGGCGTTCGCCAGATGGTCCACACCCTAAAAGGTGTCAGCGGCAACCTGGCCATGCTCCGGCTTTCTTCCCTTTGTGGCCAGCTCGAGACCTCGCTGAAAAAGAAAAAGATGCAGGAGTGCACGACTACCCTCTCCGACATTGAACGGGAAACCGAAAAAATCTGTATTTTCCTCCGTCAATACCTTGACAAATTAACGAATTCATTATCGAATGCACAGACTACCGGGCCACCCGATGGTGGTGGTTCAGTGGACAGGCATCAACTGCTCCTCGATCTGGCCAACTCCCTCGCCAACAACAGTTCGAAGGCACTGAAACAGATCAACCTGCTGCGCGCCCATCTGGAGCAGGAAGACGGCATGGTTTTTGCTGGGATCGAACACTATATCAACGACCTGGATTTTGCCAAGGCCCATGGCCTGCTGCTGGACTGGCAAAATTCGTTCTCCGGGAAGAGAGGTACCGATTGACCGATGCGCGACAAATGCTCCGGAAAAATTCTGATTATTGACGACTGTATCGAACATATCAAGATCCTCATCAGTCTGCTGGAGGATCTGGGCGAGGTCTTTTTTGCGCGTACCGGCGAGCAGGGTCTCGCTATGCTGGGCAACGCCAACCCGGACCTGATCCTGCTGGATATCGTCATGCCGGGCATGGATGGCTTCGAGGTCTGCAAAAAGATCAAACAGAGCAGAAAATGGCAGGAAACACCGCTGATTTTTATCTCGGCGCAAGGGGAAGACGATGATGAAGCCAAAGGTTTGGAACTGGGGGCCATCGATTATATCGCCAAACCTTTCAACCCGGCCATCGTTCGGGCCAGAATCAAAAATCATCTCCAGCTGCAGGCGGCGATGCGGGAGCTGGCGCGTCTCTACGCCCTGGCTCTTGATGCCAATCCGGTAACCGGGCTGCCCGGCAACAACAGCATCGCCAGACACATTGAAGAACAGCTGCAGGCTGGTGGTGGGCCCAGTTCGTGTGTTCTCTACACCGATATCGACAATTTCAAGGCATATAACGACAAGTACGGTTTCGCCCGCGGTGATGAGGTCATCCGGTTTATGGCGGAGGTGCTGAACGAGGCGGTTGCCAGGGCCGCATGTCCGGTTTCGTTCGTCGGCCACGTCGGTGGCGACGATTTTATCCTGATCGTGCCCGTCGCCTGCTGCGCGTCGGTAACCGAAAACATCGTCAGCCGTTTCGACCGGGACATCATCACCTTCTACAACCGACAGGACATGGAGATGCGGTGCATTCAGGCAACCGACCGGCGCGGCCACCCGCAGATCTATCCGATCATGAGCATCAGCGTCGCCGGCATCAATCTCAGTTACCGCCGGTATTCCTCATATCTCGAGGTCAACGATGCCTGCGCCGAGATGAAAAAAATGGCCAAGGCCATGCCGGGCAGTACCGTCTGTTTTGATCAGAGAAAAGAATGATGCCCGGATGCGGCCAATACCGATGGTCTCCTCAATGCAACGATGCTTCCTCCCGTAAAGGTCCGATCTTCACCCGGCCGCGGCCGACCGACAATTTTTTCTTCATCTCCCGCCGCTGTATGGTTTCTCTCTGCAGGCGAAAGCGTTGCGCGACCACTTCCGGATCGACCAGATCTCTGCCGACCAGATTTTCGCCGCCATCCTCGACCGGGGAAGGAAGTTTTCGGGCAATGAGACTCTCGACATCGGTCTTGCCGCCGGGGCCGGAGGCAGCGCCCATGTCGTCCGGCCTGGCAACGTTCAGTTCCGCTTCCGGGACAATGCCAGTAACCCTAAAGAAACCGGCAGGCCCTGCCAACGGTGCCGCCTTTTTCACCTCCAGGCGCAGATTCAAAAGCCCGCTGCCGAGATCGGCGGTGCCGCTCGTCCGCAGGTTAAGGGCTGGCCCGGTGAGGCTGGTCTCACGGCTGTCAAGGTAGCCGTTGCCGATGGTGAAAACGCTTTTTACCTCGGTGAATTCGGTTTGCGGTCTGGCTTTTTTGGTGGCAGCAACACTGACGTTACCCTCGGCATCCCCTGCTGCCAGACCTTTCAGATCCACCCCGAGCAGCGCCCCGTCCTGAACAAGCAGCGCTCCCCGGCCATCAAGCGTCTTGGCCATCGCCGGCCCCGTAAACCCCGTCCACTGCAGGTCAAGCTCGGCACCCAAGGTTCCGCGCAGATACTGCCAGCCGGCAATATCCCGCAACAGAGGTTCAGCGTCAATCTCCCGCCCTTTCACGGTCATCCGCAGCGTCGGCTGCTCGCCCCGGACGTCAAGGGTCAATGCACCGTCGAGTTGTCCCCCGTGAAGTCCCATGGTAACCGGATCAGCGGCAAATACGCCGTCCTTGCCATGCACGGGGAAAGAAAGGTCGGTAGCCGTCGCGCCGTGCAGTTTCGCCTCGCCGAGAGTGACCTCACCGGCTAACTCGACCGCCGACCAGGTCAAGCCGTTTTTCTCCTCGACCGATCTCCCCTCCGCTGCGGGCGGCAGATAACGATCCAGGTCAAAGCGGTCAAGATTTAAGGAGAATGTGACTTTCGGCTGTCGCAAAGGTTCCGCCGCCAGGGAAAAAGAGAGTCTGGTGTCGTCCAAACGAGCGCTGCCTTTATCGATGACGATCCCATCGCCGCTGCCGCGGACGACGAGATCGAGATTAAATGCCGTAAAGGTCCCGGGGTCGGTGGCGGCCAGGGGAAAAGGGATTTGCAGGGCCGAAAAAAACGCTCGGGGGGAAAAGGGGAAAAGCTGGAGAGCCAGTTGAAAATCCGGTTGTGCATCCTGTTCGGCGACCGTGATCTTGCCCTGCACTTTCCCCTGAAGCAGGGTGACCAGACTGAAACCGAGATCCACCGGCACCGTCCTCTGCCCGCCATGGCCTTGAAACGGCCCGACCAGGCCCGACGATCTGGGTCGAACGCGAGGATGTTCCGGTTGGCGAATATCACTGTCTTCTGTTGTTTGCGACATTCGGCATGATGATGATGTCGGCGGGTAATGACT
>JBBRGP010000188.1:0-5703 GCA_038224105.1 Desulfobulbales bacterium
CTCGGAACTCAAAAAATGACGCCCGTTCTCGCGGTCGATGCGGATCCCAACAGCAACCTTGGGGAAACCATGGGGCTCGATGTCACCAGCACCATCGGTGATATTCGCGAAAATTACATGAAGGACCCCCAAGGCATCCCCTCAGGCATGGACAAGGTCAATTATCTGGAAACGCTTATCGAACAGGCACTGATTGAAAAACCCACATTCGATCTCCTGGTCATGGGCCGCCAGGAAGGTCATGGCTGTTATTGCATGGTCAATAACATCCTCAATAAGTTTACGGATAAACTGGCCAAGCATTATCAATACACGGTTGTTGACAATGAAGCCGGAATGGAACATTTGAGCCGGCGAACCAGCGGCCAGGTTGATGTCCTCTTCCTGGTCACTGATTATTCCCTCCGTGGTCTGCGGGCAGTGCGGCGAATCAATGAGATGCTGGGCGGCTTGAAACTCGACGTCAAAAAACTGGCCATCGTCGTCACTCGAGGCCCGGAAAAGCTCAGCGATTCCTTCATGGCGGAAGTCGACGGCATCGGTTTGCCGATTGCCGCGGTCATTCCCCACGATCCAGCTCTTCTCGAATTCGACATGGAACGCCGCTCGCTGCTTGAACTCCCCGACACCGCTCCCTCCGTTCTCGCCGTTGATAAATTGATGGGTGAACACTGTCCTGCCGCCTGATTGACCGGGGAATCACTTTGGGTTGACATTCGGCCGACGGTTCTCAGGCAAAAATAAATAAATCAGTGCCTCACCGATTACAGTCATGGGGGGAGTTGGTGACTCCCCATGACCTTTTGTTAGACCCGTTCGACACCCCTCTTGAGAGGCCATCGCCAATCTATTCCACCAAGACTTCCTTACGCCTAAACATTGACAGTCCGTGCTTGACCTAAATCAAGGAGAAGAACGGGAGCGTGCTGTACTCTTCCCTTAAATCAATCGTCATGAATGAAGTGGCAGCAGTGGTCAAAAAACTATTCTCATTAACAATCTCAAGCGGAGAGTGTCTATGAAATGCCCCGGTCAGGATATGAAATATTGGAAGGCGAGTGCTATCTTCGATACCAAATGCCCCAAATGCGGCAGTACCGTTGAATTCTATAAGGATGATACCAGCAGGAAATGTTCCAAATGCGGCCATCGTTTTGTCAATCCTCAGATGGATTTTGGCTGCGCCTCCTACTGCCAATATGCCGAACAGTGTCTGGGGGCGTTGCCCGAGGAGTTTACCGGGTCAAGAGACAACCTGTTCAAAGACAAAGTGGCAGTTGAGATGAAGAGATACTACCAGACCGACTTCCGGCGTATCCGCCAGGCCACCACGACGGCTAGATTCGCTGAAAATATCGGCAAGGCGGAAGGCGGCAATCTCGCCGTCATTCTCTGCGCCGCCTATCTCCACGATACCGGACCGGCAGGAGCCGAGACCATCCTCAAAAAAGTCGGCGCCAATGCCTCGATGATTGAGGAGATTTGCCGACTCGTTGAACCGCGAGAAAAAATCGAAGAAGGCGAGTCGCTGCCGGCGAAAATTCTTCACGACGCCTTAACTCTCAAGGATCTTTATGAAGAGATCAAAGAAGGCCGGATAAACGGGGAAATGGCGCGACAGCTGGGCGAAGAAAGGCTCTTTACCACCGCCGCCAAAGGCCTCGCCGCCACCCTGGCCGGCTAAAGTCCGGCCTTCCTCTCTTTTTTACCAGGCGACGCCCCTCTCCCCATTCGCCACCCCGGCGGCCCGACGGCAACAATCCGACCGTCACCGCCTGGCCCGGTTTGTCGACGGTCAGCCATTTGGAATCATGTATATTTTTACCGGATGCCCTATCCCCTTCTTGTCTCTTGCCGCGCTATGCGATATTATCAGGTAACATTCTTTGGTGCACCTCCACCGGAGAAACTGGACAGGCGATGATTTCCGGCCCTCGCCTCGGCAATAAATTCTAGAACAGGTGGCCATGGCCTCGGTACTGATAGTCGATGATGAGCGGAGTATGCGGGATTTCCTCAAGATCCTTCTCGAAAAGGAGGGTCACAAGGTTAACACCGCCGACAATGGTCAGAAGGCTTTGGCGATACTCGACTCCCACTCGGTCGAGGTCATAGTCAGTGATATCCGCATGCCCGGCATGAACGGCATCGAGTTGTTGGAAGCGGTAAAGGGAAAATTTCCCGATATGCCGGTTATCATGATCACCGCCTTTGCCTCTCCCGACGATGCGGTGTCGGCGATGAAGCACGGGGCGTTTGACTACATCAGCAAGCCGTTCAACGTCGAGGAGATCAAATCGGTCATCGAATCGGCCACCACCAAAACCCAGCAGACCGCAAAGCCCAAGGATCTCAGCGCCGCATTTCCGGGTATCATCGGCCAGGGTCGGGAAATGCTGAAAATTTTCGACATGATCCAGCGCGTTGCCCCGACCCCGGCGAACGTCCTGATCTATGGTGAATCGGGAACCGGCAAGGAACTGGTGGCCAGGGCCATCCATGACCACAGTAAGGTGGCGGATCAGAATTTTGTGCCGATAACCTGCAGTGCCATCCCCGAAGATCTGATGGAGAGTGAGTTGTTCGGCCACGTCAAGGGCTCCTTTACCGGAGCGATCAACGACAAACAGGGCCTTTTCAATGAGGCCGATAACGGCACCGCCTTCCTCGACGAAATCGGCGAGTTGACCCCCATCATCCAGACCAAGCTCCTGCGGGTACTCCAGGAGAGGGAAATTAAGCCGGTGGGGGGAACCAAGTCGAAACGCATCAATGTCCGGATCATCGCCGCCACCAATAAGATCCTCGAGGATG
This sequence comes from Desulfobulbales bacterium, assembly GCA_038224105.1. Lineage (GTDB taxonomy): Bacteria > Desulfobacterota > Desulfobulbia > Desulfobulbales > Desulfocapsaceae > Desulforhopalus_A. Next base: position 2,815 of record JBBRGP010000188.1, read on the forward strand.
AAATCCGGGAAGGGCGATTCAGAGAGGACCTTTTCTATCGCCTGGCTGTCGTACCCATGCGCGTTCCTCCGCTCCGGGAAAGGAAAGAGGATGTGCCGATGCTGGTCGACCATTTTCTGAAAAAATATTCCCGGCTGCTCGCCAAGGAGGTGCAGGAAATTTCCTCCTACGCCCTGCAGGTGCTGATGAATTACCACTTTCCCGGCAATGTCCGGGAACTGGAGAATATTATTGAACGGGGCGTCGCCCTGGCCAGCTCGAACATCATTCTCCCCGAGAGTCTGACCTTTTCCGGTAAGGCCAAACCGATGGCGCCCAGCAGTGAAGGCAGCGAGTACGGCGACCTCTTCCAGGCAGCAACGAGCGAGGAGGAACTCTATGACCTGGGTATCGAGAAAATCATCGATAATCTGGAAAAACGGCTTATTATCCACACCCTGAAAAAGACCAACAACTCGAAGATGCGAGCAGCCGAACTTCTCCAGTTGAGCTTTCGTTCCCTGCGTTATAAAGTTAAAAAATACGGCCTGAACTGAACCCTATGGATCTCTCCACCCTCATCGGTCACGCCCGCACTACCGTTAGCGTCAACCAGATTCTCAGATATCAATTGCTGTGGATGATGGTGTTGCGCATCGTCCTCTATACCCTGCTCCTTGTTATCAGTTATTTGTTTCGCAGTGGCCGGATCGATGTCATTGTGTTGCCGACCAACCTATTCGTCCTGCTGCTCCTGGTCGTCTTTTTGACCACCGTTTTTTCCGCTTTTTTCCTGCTGGTGTACCAGGGAAACCTACGAAAATTCGGCTTTGCCCAAAATCTGCTGGATACCTGCTTCGTGGCGCTGCTGGTATTTTTTTCCGGCTCTTCCCAATCGATTTTCACGTCGGTCTTCTTTTTCCCCATCGTCGCCGGCGGTCTTATCCTTCCCAGAAAAGGCGGGCTGGTCGCCGCCGCCTCGGCCACCCTCCAGTACGGGACGATCCTGTTTCTTGAGATCTACGGACTCTACCCGGATTATCTCCGGGAGTACCTGTGGACATCATCCCCCAATCCGGGGATGATCATGAACCATTTTGCCGTCCAGGGTTTGACCTTTTTTCTCGCAGCAATCCTCAGTGCCCTGTTCGGAGTGCGCCTGCAGAGAACCGAAAATGCCCTCACCGACTCATTGAAAAACTTTGATCAGCTCGCCATTCTCTACAAACAAATCTTTGACAATATCTCCACCGGCATCATCACCGTCGACGCCAATAACATCATTACCTCGGCCAACAATGCCATCGACCGGATTACCGGACTCCAACATCTGCAACTCCTCGGACAAAGGCTCGAATCGATCTTCCCGACTATCGACCTGGAGGGCGACAGCAACCGGCTGACCACCGATTTTGTCAAGAATGACGGCAATAAGGTGCGAATCGGTTATTCTCACATGAATATCGAACAGACGGAGGGCGAACAGCCTTCTCTGTCGCCGCCGCATAAAATCATGACCTTGCGGGATATAAGCGAAATTGAAAAGCTCGAACGGCAAGTCAGGCAAGCTGAAAAGCTGGCCGCCATTGGTATGATGAGTGCCAGTATCGCCCACGATTTCCGCAACCCACTGACGGCGATCTCGGGATCCGCTCAAGTGCTCGCCAACGAATTTTCCGCGGAAGGAAAGAAGGATTACAGCAATTTCCAATTAACCACGATCATTCTCAGGGAATCCAACCGCCTCATTGAAACGATCGGCGATTTTCTCAGATTTTCCCGCCCGGAAATCGCCAACTGCAACTGGTTTTCCCTGCGTGGCTGTATTGAGGAGGTACTGCAGGTCTGCAAAGCCGATCCCGCCTGGCCGGATACCGCCCGCATACTCTGCGATTTTGACCGAACGTTCGCGGTCTGGGCCGACGAAAAAGAGATGTTTACGGTCTTTAGCCATCTCATTCAGAACGGCTTGGCATTCTGCCCCCCCGGCAGAGAACAGATCACCATTCAGGCGCGGGAAATCAAAAACAGCGAATATCAGGAAGCAATCGAAATTACCATCCATGATAACGGACCGGGAGTGGTGGAGAGCAAGAGAGAGCAGATCTTTGAACCGTTTTACACCTCACGGCCGGAAGGCACCGGACTCGGCCTGGCGATCGTCAAACAGACAATACTTGAGCATCAAGGCTCGATTCAGGTCGGCTGCGATCCAAACGACGGAGGCGCGGTGTTCACGGTAGTCCTGCCCCTGCCCCAGTAACCGCGGTCTCTTCTTCGCCGAGATCTCCGTTTACTTGCTCGACAGACGGCTGACCGGTGCAGCGGGTGGCGCATCGCTGAAGGTGAGATGTTCGGTTTTCAGATAGACGGTGCCTGTCCCTGACTGGTCAACCGCCAGGATCTCGCCACTAATCCAGATTTTCTTGCCGATCGGCAGACCACGAAGCTGCGGATAAGCCGAGGTGTCCACCTCACTCTCTATTACCATGCCGAATCCATCCTCCGATACGTCAAGAAGTATGGTGGCCTTGCCCCCCTCCGTCTCCTCGAGGTTGAAGAAATAGACCGGCCAGAGAACCCGTAAGCCGGAAAATTTTGCCGCGACCACATCCTCGTTGAGATTTTCCAGAGAAGTCAGCTGCTGCAGGAGTTCCTCGGGGGAGGGTTGCAGGTGAAATGCGGTCGTCTGGGGCGACGATTCAGCCTGCCAGCCATCCTCTTTTTTCTCTGGCAGTTTCAGTTCAACGGTCTTTGGGGCGATATGGAGCCGCGCTTCTTGTTGGGCTCGATTGTGCTTCTGGAGGAATACCCCGCCCCCGGCAAGAAGGACAAAGGTCAGCCCCACCGCGGCGAATATCGCTCTCTGCCGGTGTTGCTTGACAAATACCATCAGCTTGTTCTTAGAAA
>JBBRGP010000189.1:0-5693 GCA_038224105.1 Desulfobulbales bacterium
AGGGGAGTGGCGGCCGCCGAGATTTGGCAGGGGCCGGGCAGAAAGGCGACGCCCCGGTCGATGGCCGAGAGGAACAGGGCGACGCTGGAATACCCCCGCGGCAGCTCGAGAAGCAGGGAGAAACCACCTTCCGGCCTGGTCCAGGTCACCTCCTTCGGCATAGAGCGATCGAGGGCGTTGAGCATGGCCTCGCGGCGCTGCTGGTAGAGAATCGCCATCCGCGCGGTGTGAGCATCCAACCTTCCCGACTGGAAAATGGTGAGGGCCAGGCCCTGGATCAGGGCCGGTGATGCCCTTGAAGTGGACCCCCCCGCCGCTGCAGGGGTGGGGAAAACCGCTCTCCAGCCTGACCTGGCAGCAGGGGAAAGCCGCGAGCGATTGGTTGCCCAGGCCCAGCGTCAACTCGTCGCGCTGGGCTATCAACCGGGGCCGAGAGATGGTAAGATTGGCAAGGGTACGATCAAAGCTTTAAAAGAATTTCATCAAGATAGCAATTTCCCGGAAACGGGCCAGGTCGATGAACAGACCCTGACTACGCTCAATCAAAAGGTCAGCCGCTGATTTTTCCGGCTGATTTAAAATGATCGGCGGAGACTGGGAAACGACCACAGAGGTTCATGGATTACTTCTGCCGCAAGGATTGAGAGCGGCCGTCAGGAGTCAAAACGATCGGGAGGATTTTACAGGGTAAGCCCGGCAAACACCTGAGAACTCTGGCCCTGATGGTGGTAATTGCCCTCGAAAGTGCCTTCGCTATTTAAAGAACTGGCCGGTTTGGAACCCCTTGAAGGCAGTTTCTTTCGTTTGCCGCCGCCGGCCAGGCCGGCCACGCCAACCAGGCCGGTGCCGAAAAACAGCATGGCGGCGGGTTCGGGGATGGAGGCCAGATCCGCACCCTCGATGACATCATGGCCGGAGTTCATCCCCCAGTGCGGGCTAAATTTGCTGGAACCTAGCCAGTCGCCAGGATTGTGATCGGCAAAGATGTCGACCTTCATGGCGTTGCCGTCAAAATCAATACCGATGTTCGAGAGATTGAAGTCGATCCCGCCGATGGAATCGAAATGCGGGTAACTATGGGTAGGGTTGCCACCGATGGAGGTGTCCATTATCGTCGTCGGGGTTGCCATGACCAGGGGGGTGCTGGTAAGCATCGTGCCAAGAAGGAGTACGGTCAGGGTTGTATTTTTCATGATTGTGCTTCCTCTCGAGGACGGGTTTGGCTTTATTCCGTGCATGTCGTTCTGTTCAACGGTTCGTCTGCTGTGATCGGAATAAAAATCTCTTTGGTCTGTTTTATTGCACTCTTCATGCCATTTTTTATGAGGACTGTTCATTTCACTCATATACAATTATTGCAATGCGCTGGATGATATATGGGGGAGTGAAATGGCCAGAGGCAGTCATGTGCGTATCCGGAAGTTTCAGAATTCCGGAATAGTCTGTTTGGAAAACCGGAAATTACTTTAAAAAACCAACTATATAGGATAGATACGCCAAAAAAAGAATAGACCAGGCGAATTCGCAGGCCATTGATAGGGTCGGGTGGGAGACAGGAGAATCGCCTGTCATTTGCTCAAAAGAACAACGGTCTCAATATGATGGGTCTGGGGAAACATATCGATTGGCTGGATTTTCCGGATGGAAAAACCGTGGTCGACAAGGTCGCCGAGGTCCCGGCAGAGGGTGGCCGGATCGCAGGAAATATAGACCAGCCGGTCGCCGGTCAGTGCCGCCAGGTGAGCGGCAAGACCCCGAGCGCCCTGGCGAGGCGGGTCGATGACCACACAGGCGAAGCGGGCACCATCTGCCACCAGCTCGGAGCAGGCCTCGTCGATCGGGCTCTTTCGGAAGCGGACATTGCGGAGTCCGGCCAGGGCGGCGTTGCCTGTGGCGCTGCGGATCGCCGAACCCTGGCCTTCAACGCCCAGGACCGCATGGGCCTGCATCGCCAGGGGAACGGAAAAATTGCCCATGCCGCAGTAAAGATCGAGCAACTGGTGACCGTTGCCAATTTGGCAAAAATCAAGAACGGTTTCAATGAGCAGGCGGTTTTGCCGGAGGTTGACCTGGCAGAAGCCGCCCGCCTCCCAGCTTAGATCGAGCCCTTGGGCCAGTCCGGCGATTGCCGGATAGTGGATGCCGAGCCGGTTGTCCGGTTTCCCGCCCTCCTTCCAGCCGTAGGGTCCCATCAGGGAAAAAAGTTCTCCGGCCAGAAAGACCCGTTCCACGGTGAGGTTCTCCCGGCCAAACCGTTCCGCCGCCAGGATATCGGCCGGCCGGGGCTTGCGGGAAAGCCCGAAAATGGCGACGGTCTGGCCGGTTCGCGGGTTCTCCTGGAGTTCCACCTCGGAGGAAAGGGCGGTCAGCCGGCACCCGTCCGGGTGACACCTCAGGGCGGTGAGGGTCTGGTTGAGGGTCACCCCGGCCAGCAGGCAACCCTTGATCGGGATCAGAGAATGGGATTTGAAGCGGTGAAAGCCGGGGACGCCCCGCTCGTTAATCTGGAGACGGATCCGCTGGCGGTATCCGAATTCCTCGAATGCAGCCGTCGGTTCTCCGAGCAGCTGTACCGCTTGCCGGAGTTCAGGCCGGTTGCCGCGGCGAAGGAGGTCGGTGATGATCTCCTTTTTTATCGTCCTCTGGCAGCTATAGCGGCAATGCTGAAGGTCGCAGCCGCCGCACTCGCCGGCGTAGGGACAGGGCGGGGTTCGTCTGGCCGGATGGCCGGTGACTATTTGCCGGACCTTCCCTAAAAGATAGTTTTTTTTCTCTTCTTCTATGGTTACAATGACAGTCTCACCGGGCAGTACATGGCGGAGCAGGACGACCTGGCCGTCGCCGAGATGGGCAAAGCCGTAACCGCCATTGACTAATTTGGTTATGTTGACTATTTCCTGTGTCATTTTTCGCCGCGGGATGAGTCACCGATGAACCGGGAGGTCCGGCGCCGGCTGGTGACCAATGGATAGAGTGTTCCGGGAATCTTCAATGATCCGATTATTTTTTTTCCGGTTGAATGCAGGGCCAGGTACTCTGGCAATACCGACGATCCGGAATGAGCCGGCACGGCGTAAGGCCTGCTCGTGGTCCTTTCATAATATAACACCCTTGTTCTGTCGAATCATATTCCTTGTTCTCGCACTTCTCCTGTTCCTGCCCTCGGCCCCGGCGGCCTCGGTCAAGGTTGAAGTGGAGGTAACCGGCGTCAGCGACCCGCTTCTGAAGAACGTCCTGGCCCGTCTGACGATCCTCCTGCAAAAGGATAACGAGCGGCTGCAGGCCAATGCGGTCCGACGTCTCCATCGCCAGGCGGAGGACGATATACGGTCCGCCCTGGCGCCGTTCGGTTATTATAATCCGCTGATCAAAAGCAGTCTCAGCAAAAAAGACGACGTCTGGCACGCCTTGTATACCATAGACCAGGGGCCGCCGGTGGTGGTCGAAGAGGTATCGCTGGCGTTGGCCGGTGCCGGCCAAAACAATGGTCCGCTCGTCGCCGCGCTCGCCGAATTTCCGGTGAAAAAGGGCGATACCCTCAACCAGGAGCTTTATGAGCAGGGCAAAAAAAAGCTCGCCAATCTCGCCTTCGGGCAAGGGTTCCTCGATTCCTCCTTCAGGGAACGGTCGCTGCGCGTCAACCGCCAGACCAATCGCGCCTGGTTGCGGCTGGTGCTCGACACCGGCCGTCAATACCTGTTCGGAGCGACGACCAGCATTCAGGGTGTTCTGAAAAAAGAGTTGCTCGACCGCTATCTTCCCTACCAGACCGGGGAACCCTATAACCCTGCCAAGCTCTTTGAATTGCAGTCGATCCTTTACCGCACCGACTATTTCAGCCGGGTGGCGGCGCGCAGTCAGCTGGAGCAGGTCCAGGACCTCGCCATTCCGGTTGAGATTGATCTGGTTGCCCCGGAACATCCCAATAAATACAGTTTCGGCCTGGGCTATGCCACCGATACCGGGGTGCGGGGCAAGATCGGCTGGGATAACCGCTTGTTAAACAGCCGCGGTCACAAAGTCAGCGCCTCGCTGCAGCTGGCGGAGCTCGAAAATACCGTGGCGCTGCGCTACCGGACGCCGTTGCTGCTCGATCCCCGCTACCACTCCCTGGTGGGCGGGCTCGCCTATCAGGACAAAACCTGGGAAGACACCACGACCCAGTTGTTCACCGCCGCTTTGACCCGGGAATATGACGGACCGCGGTTCAAGCTCAGCGTCGGCCTGGAGGTGCGCGACGAGGTCTACGATGTCGGCGATACCAGCGGCGATTCGATCCTGCTCATTCCCTCCCTCAACGGCGGGGTGATTTTCGCCGATGACATCCTCAATACCAAGAACGGCCTGCAGGCGACGGTCGGCATCCTCGGCGGGGTGGAGGGAGCAGTGTCCGATGTCACTTTTTTGCAGACCACGATCAGCGGCAAGGCGATCCTCTCGCCCTTTGCCGATTTCCGCCTGATCGGCCGCGGCTCCCTCGGGGCCACCCTGGTCGACGGCATTGATTCCCTGCCGCCATCGCTCAGGTTTTACACCGGCGGTGATAATACCATCCGGGGCTATGGCTATAAGTCTATCGGCACCAGGGATGCATCCGGGGCGGTTATCGGCGGCCGTTATATGATAACCGGCGGCATCGAGGCCGAGCAGGTGGTCTACCGCCAGTGGAGTCTTGCCGCCTTCTGGGACGGCGGGACGGCATCCGACGACCTGTCGCTCAATTTCTTTCAGGGGGTCGGCGGCGGGGTGCGGTTTCGTCTGCCCTTCGGCCAGATCCGCCTCGATCTCGCCTCCGCGATCACCGAGGAAGGTCAGCCCCTGCGGGTCCATCTGACAGTGGGGGGCGACCTGTGATGAAAAGAACCGGGAGGATCGTCGGCGCGCTGCTGCTTCTGCTGTTTCTGGTCGGCGTGGGTCTGCTCGGTACCGGCGCAGGCCTTGACCTGGTGCGGCAAGGCGTCAACCGACTCGGCGACGGCCTGATTTCAATCGAGCGGGCGGAAGGCCGGTTGCTCGGCCGCTTCACCCTGACCGGAATCGGCGTGACCGTCCCGACTCTTTTCATAAAGGTTGCCAGACTCGAATGGAACTGGAATCCGGCGAAACTTATGGGCGGCGAATTTCATATCGCCGCGATCGACCTTTCCGAGGTGGATGTCGAACTGAGGGATGGTCCTAAGGCGCCTGACGACGGAGAGCCGGTGATCCTGCCGAAAAGTCTTCTTCCCTTGAGCCTGGCGCTCGATCGGCTGTCCATTGCTTCCCTCCGGCTCCGGGACAGCGATGGCGAGGAACTGCTCAGACTCGACCGGATCGATGGCGGTCTGGCGGGCAGAGGCGGACTGGTGTCGATCGGCGACTTTTCCCTGCAGGGACCGGATGTCGGGTTGACCGTGCACGGCTCCCTCAATGCGGGACGTAACTGGCGTCTCGATCTGCTCGGGAGCTGGCGTCTCGCCGGTTACGGCTTTCATCCGCTGGCCGGGACTTTTACCGCCACCGGACCACTGGCGGCGCCGCATCTGTCCCTCGGGCTCAACCAACCCGCCGACATCCGTATCGATGGGGACGTCGTCAACCTTTTCGACCGGCCGGCCTGGACGGCGACAGTTGCGGCGCGAGGAGTCGATCTGTCGGCGCTGGTCGAGGACTGTCCAAAGATCGATCTGGCGACGGTGAGCGGCAAATTGTCC
>JBBRGP010000190.1:0-5661 GCA_038224105.1 Desulfobulbales bacterium
GGCGGGCAGAACCACCTCGATTATGCTCGGCGAGACCGCCGAACAGGGGGTGAAGGCCATGGCCCATCTGAACGACATCGGCGCGGTGATGGCGAAAATGGGCGAAAAGGAGAACTATCACTTCATGGTGATGTTTGCCGATGCAACGTCCGGCGCGGCCATTACCGGCGGCACCGTCGCCCTGCGGATCACCCCTCCCGGTCAGGAGAAGGCCGGGGAGACGATCGCCCTGATGGGCATGGGCGGCCATTTCGGGGCTGATGTCCATCTGACCGCCAAGGGAGAGTACGCCTTCACCGTCGGCAGTAAACTGGCGGACGGGACAAAACGGGAATTTCAATTCAAGTATGTGATGAAGTAGGGCGGAAGGGGGAGAGGCCTCACGCCATGCCCCTTTCCGGCCTGCAATCGGCAGTCATGCCGAATTCAATGGGGGTCTTGACGTAGAAGATATTTACTTTCTCCTCCTGCAGTCGGGCGAAGAGGCGGTCGGCCTCTTCACCGGTTACCGCCATGGTCAGTTCAATGGGCTGCTCGGTCAGTTCAAAAAAATGGACGGACCGGATTTTCCCGCCATGGCCGAAGCCCTCCGCCGCCGGAATCATCGTCGCCCCGCTGATCCCGAGGGCCCGGGCTTCCTCGAGCAGCCAATGGGCGAGCGGCTGGCTGCCGTGCCGGCGATCCTGCTGGGTGAAAAAGGTCAGTTGGAAACCGTGCATGATGCGACCTCCCGGTCAGATTCGTTTTAACAGGACGACACTGGCGATGCCGAGCATGGTCATTGCCAGGGAACCGCCGACATGGGCCGATATCGCCAGAGCCGCCATGAGCAGGCGGCCCTCTTGGAGCAGGGTCGTCACCTCGGCGGAAAAGGTCGAAAAGGTGGTGAGCCCGCCCAAGAAACCGGTGATGATCAACAGCCGCCACTCCGGGGCAAGGTCCGGATGGCCGGCGAGAAAGGCCGCGGCCAGACCGATCAGGTAGCCGCCGATCAGATTGGCGGTCAGGGTGCCGAGCGGGATGGCCGGAAAGAGCGAGTTGAGGGAAAGTCCGAGCAGCCAGCGCAGCACAGCCCCGAGCGACGCCCCGAGGCTGATCGCGAGAATCGAAGAGCCCATTTTCTTACGCCATAGCGTCCATTGTCATAATCGCCACCGGTTATCTCCCCCGAAAAACGTTTATCGCGCAAGCACAGTGCCCAAGTCCCAGGCGACGGGCGCACCCTCCCACTCTCCGCCGGCACGTATATTGCGACAATAGCAGAGGCGGTTTTTCCCGTCAATGCCAAAAAAAGATCAAAATATTGTCAGGTGAGAGCCCGTGGCGGCGGGGCCGGACGACCCCATCGTCACCCGGGCTGGACGCGTCAGGCCGCCCCAGAACATCTCCTCGACCGGCATCGTCACCTTGGCGCCGGCCTCGACGGCGACCTTGAAGGCCTCGTCGACGTTGTTCAGATATTTGGCTTAAATGGAGTGCTCATACGGCCAAAATCACCGGGGGCATCGGGACTTTCGGCGGCAACCCGCAGTGCGACCTCAGGCCTCGGCGGTTCAGGTCATCCGCTCCCTGGTCTGGCGCAGATAGTAGTCGTAATCGCCATCGTAGATGCGCATCGCGCCGTCATCGATCTCTAAAACCCGGGTGACCAGGGAGCGGAGGAAATGCCGGTCGTGGCTGACCAGGATAACTGTCCCGGCAAATTTCTGCAGGGCGGCGAGGAGCACCTCCCGGGACTGGATGTCGAGATGATTGGTCGGTTCGTCGAGGACGAGAAAGTTCAGAGGGCGGCCGAGCAGTCGGGCGAGGATCACCCGGCTCTTTTCCCCGCCCGAGAGGTTGGCGATGCGCTTGTCGACATCGTCGCCCTGGAAGAGAAAGGCGGCGCAGAGATTGCGGATCACCCCGATGTTTTCGAGCGGCATGGCCTCCTGGACCGCCTGGAACACGGTCTGTTCTTGAGAAAGCAGATCCATGGCATGCTGGCTGAAATAGCCGGTGGTTACGCCGGTGCCGACCAGCACCGCCCCCTCGGTCGGTTCGGAAGCACCGGTGATGACCTTCAAGAGGGTCGATTTGCCGGCGCCGTTGACCCCGATCACGGCGATCTTCTCAAGGCGCCGGACGGTCCCGGAAAGACCGCCGAACACCCGGATGAGCCGGCCGTCATGGCCGGTCCAGGTCTTGCCGAGGTTTTTCAGATGAAGGACGTCGTCGCCGCTGCGCGGCACCACCGGGAACTCGAATTTGATGGTGCGCTGTTCCGGCGGCAGGACGATACGGTCGATCTTGTCAATCTTCTTGACCCGTGACTGGACCTGGGCGGCGTGGGAGGCCCGGGCGGCAAAGCGGGCGATGAACTCCTCCTCCTTGGCGAGCATCTCCTGCTGGCGGCGAAAGCTGGCCTGGAGCTGCTGCCGGCGGATCTCCCGTTCCTGCAGGTAGAAATCGAAGTTGCCGCTGTAGGTGGTGGCGGCGCCGCCCGCCACCTCGATGATCCGGGAGACGATCCTGTTCATGAACTCCCGGTCGTGGCAGGTCATCAGCAAGGCGCCTTTGAATTCGCTGCCCAGCCATTCCTCGAGCCAGAGGATCGATTCGATGTCGAGGTGGTTGGTCGGCTCGTCGAGGAGCAGGACGTCCGGGTTGATGGTCAGGATCTTGGCCAAAGCGATGCGCATTTTCCAGCCGCCGCTGAATTTTTCCACAGGGGTCTGAAAATCGAGGGGCGAGATGCCAAGGCCGGTGAGGATGGCCTGGGCCCGCGGTTCGAGGTCGTAGCCGCCGCGCTGCTCGAAGATCTCGACAGCCTCGCCGTAACGTTCAAGGAGGGCGGTCAACTGGTCTTCGGCCATGGGCTCGGCCATCGCCGTTTCCATCTCCCGGATCCTGTTGCCGAGGGCGACGAGGTCGCCGGCGGCCGACATCACCTCGGCAAGCATCGAGCGTCCGGCCATCTCTCCGACATCCTGGGAAAAATAACCGATAACGGTCTTCTTGGCGCAGTTGATCTCGCCTTTGTCCGCCTCTTCTTCGCCGGTAATGAGCCGGAAGATGGTGGTCTTGCCGGCCCCGTTCGGGCCGACCAGGCCGGTGCGGGTGGCGGGGAGGATCTGCAGGCTGGCGTTATCGAGGAGCACCTGGCTGCCGTGTTGTTTGCGGATATTGGTGAGATGGATCATGGGTCCTGTTGAGTCCCTTGCAGAAATGAGATGGACGTTTGACCGATCAGAGGGCTTCGGAAAAGAGTTGCCAAGAATTTGCGGCAGGTAACAACTCCCGGCCATCGGGAGCAGCAAAAAATGGCCGGAAGTTAACATGATACCACCGGACGATGCAAGCAGTATTTCCTGTGGTGATGGCAGTGGAGGAAACCGGGGGCGGCAGCAGGCCGGATGACCTGCGCCAATAACCAAGGGGCGGAGGAGAGCTGCTCGGGCGAAAGCCGCACGGTTCGTCTTCGAGGCCGCGCGGTTTTCCTGGTTGCGGCAGGGGCCGGTTACTTGGGGACGTCGGCCGCCTTGGAGGCCATCTTATACTCAATACCCTGATCGGCGGGGGCGGCGAGCTTCACCACCTTGATAAAGCCGTAGCCCATGCCGACATGACACTCATTACAGGAGGGGATGACCGCATTGAACTCCTTCTTGAAGGCATTCAGGTCCTGGTCGGCGATGGCCTTGGTGACCCGGGCAAAATCCCCCTCGTAAAAGGCCTTCCAGTCCTGGTACTCTTTCGGCTTGGTAACCTTTGCCGGATTCATGGCCCCGTTCATGTATTTCCCCATGTAGGCGGCGAGACCCCAGTTGCCACCCTCGGCGGCAAAGGCGATGTTCTGGAACCTGTCGCCGACCTCGCGCATCGGGATGGCAAATTTGGGCAGTGCACCCTTGATGGCGTCAACCTGCTGCTGCATGTCTTCCCCTGCCGCGCTGACACAAAAACTGCTCCCTGCCACGATCAGACCTGTCACTGCCGCTACCTGGATGCATTTTTTTAACATGGTCATCTCCTTTGTTATGGGGATTGGGCAATTGGGGCATGGACCGGCCAAGAAACAGTGCTGCCGTTCGATGTCTATGCCGCTGAAAAAAGTACCCCCTTGTGGGGTGCTGAAGGAATTATTGCACGGAGTCGTAGTGCTTGTCAAATCTTGGAGCTGGAATTTCCCCTTATTTATCCCCCGGCCAGGGCGGTGAAAAATTCCTGGATGCAAGCGGGCGTCGAGTCTGACGGGGGACGGCAGCGCTCGCCGGAGGTCAGGGAAACGGGCGCTTTCTGTTCCACCTTTGGGCTTCCGGCATTGATATAAGGCTGGAGGATAGGGACCATGCCCTTCAGCACCTGGAGAGGCAGGGCCGAGGTAAAGCTGAAGGTCTTGGCCGATCTGCCGCCGACAAAGGCGGTCAGGGTGCCGAAATGGTTGTCGCCGAGATAAAAAACGAAGGTGGCGGTCCGGTTCAGGGCCCTGGCCGCGGTTTTATGGCCGCCGGAGGTGGAGGTGAAGATCCGGTTGTCACCGGTCCCGGTTTTGCCGCCGATGGGAAAGGGGCTGCCATCGCCCTGCTGAAAGCTGTTCGCCAGACGTTTGGCGGTCCCGTCACTGACCACTTTGCCCATGGTTTCTTTCAGAATTCGCGCGACCTCCGGGTGCAGAGCCTGGATCGGGGTCGGGGCCAGCGGTTCGACAATGGACTCGTAGGGGGTGTCTTTGGCGAATTCGACCTTGGTAAAACGGTGGGTGGGCAGCCTTTTGCCGTCATTGAGGATGATGCCGATCAGTTCGGCGAGCGCCGCCGGCCGGTCTCCGGAACTGCCCAGGGCGGTGGCCAGCGACGGCACCAGATGTTCAAAAGGATAGCCCATGTTGACCCAGCGCCTGTGGATATCGGAAAAGGCATCGATCTCGAGCACCGTCCTGATCCGTGAATTCCGGGCGTCTTTAGCCTTGGTGCGCAGCAGCCAGCCGTAAACCTGGCGCCGGACCCCCTGGCTTTTTTCGGCGGCATCCTTGGCGGTTTTTTCCCCAGGCTGCTGCAGGTAATCAAGCAGCCATAACTCCAGGGGATGCAAGGACGCCAGGTACCCGAGATCCTGAAGATTGAAGGCGCCCGGTTTATATTTCTCGTACATTCCCGCCAGCCGGGTGTCGGTGAACGCGGTCGTCGGCAACTCGTTGCGCATAAAGCGGATGTAGGTCGGCAGGTCCGCCATTGGAAAGAGATAGCGATGGATGACGGTGAGCCGGACGGGGGTGGGTTTCAGGCCGGCCATGAGCAGTTCAAAGCGCTCCGGCGCCTTCTTGTTCTGATATTTATGCCAGAAGCGGCTGAGGAAAACGATGCTTTCCCGGTCGATGAATTTATCAAGGACCTCCTTGCGCCGGGGATCGTTATCGTCGACCAGGATCTGCCTGTTGTCCTCCCATTGGCTGGCCCGGGTGTAATTGACGATATCCCGCATGATGCGAATGAACGGCAGGTTGATGGAATTCTGTAGGGCCTCGGTGACCGTGACGACCCGGCCATCGTCTTCCTTGCGAAAATTGTTGAAGACGTGGATACCCCCGCCGGTGAAGAAACGTTCGTCCGGACTTGCCGAGTAGGGTCGTTCCATGGCGGCTTCAAGAAGCTCCCCCAGCCGGATGGTTGGCTCGTCGAG
>JBBRGP010000191.1:0-5575 GCA_038224105.1 Desulfobulbales bacterium
CGTTACACCCCGCAAGAGGGTACTGAAAAGAGTCCTGTTTATCGGAGTCGGGTAAATAACGAGGGATATCTCAATTTTGCCGAGTCCCGCTTTTTGATGGATGACGTCGAAAACAGTTGAATTCTGGCAGTGGCGCAGTTACTTTCGCTGTTGGTGCGCCCGCCTGGTGGAATGTAAATACGATTTTTAACTCTAATTTGCAAGATAAGTGTATGAACGACGAAAAGTTATTGAACAAGGGATATGAATTTGCCGAGGTGGAAGAGAAATGGCTCAGCCGGTGGCGGGAGGCAGGATGCTTTTCGGCCACCATGGATGACGGGAAACCATCATTTTCAATTGTCATTCCACCCCCTAACGTAACCGGTGTGCTGCATGTCGGCCATGCCTTGAACAATACCCTCCAGGATATCCTCACCCGTTATCACCGGATGCGCGGCTACAACACCCTGTGGGTTCCGGGTACTGATCATGCCGGAATTGCCACCCAAAACGTCGTTGAGCGGCAGTTGGCCGGGGAAGGAAAGACCCGTGATGATCTTGGCCGCGATGCCTTTATCGAAAAAGTCTGGGCGTGGCGGGTCGAGAAGGGCGGCTCGATTATCAGCCAGTTGAAAAAACTGGGAGCGTCATGCGACTGGGAGCGGGAACGGTTCACCATGGACGAAGGCTTGTCCCGGGCGGTTCGCGAGGTATTCGTTCGGTTGTTCAAGGAAGGGCTTATTTATAGGGGCGACTACATCGTCAACTGGTGCCCGCGCTGCCATACCGCCCTGGCCGATGACGAGGTCGAACACGAGGAAACCAAAGGCAAGCTCTACCATATCAGGTACCCATACGCCGATGGATCCGGCCACGTCGTCGTTGCCACCACCAGGCCGGAGACGATGCTCGGCGATACCGGGGTGGCCGTGCATCCCGAGGACGAACGTTACCGGCATCTGGCCGATGTCGGGATCAGACTGCCGCTCACCGACCGGGTTATTCCGGTGGTTTTCGACGACCATGTCGATCGGGAATTCGGCACCGGCGCCCTCAAAGTCACCCCCTCCCATGATCGCAACGACTACGAAATCGGCCTGCGCCATGACCTGCCGCGCCTCAAGGTCATAGACGATAAAGGGGTGATGAACGCCGCCGCCGGCAGCTACAGCGGTCTCGACCGGTTTACCTGCCGGAAAAAGATCGTCGAGGATCTCGACCGCCTCGGCTTCCTTGAAAAAATAGATGACTACGAGCACGCCGTCGGCCAATGCTACCGCTGCAAGACGGTGATCGAACCGACCACTTCGGTGCAGTGGTTCGTGGCGGTCAAACCCCTGGCCGCCAAGGCGGTGGCTGCGGTCCGCGATGGACGCATCAATATCTATCCGAAATCCTGGTACAACACCTTCTACAGCTGGATGGACGGGATCCGCGACTGGTGCATTTCCCGGCAAATCTGGTGGGGGCATCGCATTCCGGCCTGGACCTGCAACGACTGCGGCGAACTGATAGTCGAGTCGGAAGATCCCGCCTCCTGCCCCAAATGCGGGTCCCGGGCCATCGTCCGGGAAACGGATGTCCTTGATACCTGGTTCTCATCGGCCCTCTGGCCTTTTTCCACCATGGGCTGGCCCGAAAAAACCCGGGAACTCGCCACCTTTTACCCGACTTCGGTGCTGATAACGAGCTTTGACATCCTCTTTTTCTGGGTGGCCCGGATGATGATGATGGGCCTCCATTTCATGGAGGAGGTGCCGTTTAAGGACGTCTATTTGCATGCCCTGGTGCGGGACAAATACGGTAAAAAGATGTCCAAGTCGACCGGCAACGTCATCGATCCGCTGGTGGTCATGAAGGAGTACGGCACCGATGCGATGCGTTTTACCCTCACCGCCTTTGCCGCCCAGGGCCGGGAGATCAGGCTCGACGAGGAACGGATCGAGGGTTATCGCCACTTCATCAATAAGATCTGGAATGCCGCCCGCTTCGCCTTGATGCACGTAAGCGACTGCGCGGCCTCGGTAAAGGACGTGGTTGCCGCCCCCCGCAAGCTCCCGCTCATCCACCGCTGGATTCTCAGCCGGACGGCGGTGGTCATCGGCGAGGTCCGGTCGGGGCTCGAGGAGTACCGTTTTAACGATGTCGCCTCCGCCAACTACCAGTTTATCTGGCGGGAATTCTGCGACTGGTATCTCGAGTGGATCAAGGCCGACCTGTTCGGCACTGATCGCAAGGCTAAAGAGCAGGCGCAGGGGGTGCTGCTGGTGGTCCTCGAGACGATAGTGAAACTTGTCCATCCCATCACCCCCTTTGTCTCCGAGGAGATCTGGTCGGTGCTCCCCGGCGAACGGCCGCTGCTGGCCGGTTCCGCCTTCCCGGAAAGACAGGCGGGCTGGGAGGACCCGGAGGCGGTCGAGCGAATGGAACTGCTGATGGCGGTCATCACCGGCATCAGGAATATCCGTTCCGAGGCGGAAGTCCATCCGTCGGCAAAAATCGAGGCCTTTGTTGTCTGCGGCGATCCCGAGAAGGGGGCATTTCTCTCCTCCTCTGCTTCGGCCATCACCGATATGACTCGGCTGAGCGGTTTTACCGTCGGAGCGACGCTGGTTAAACCGGCCGATGCCGCCACCTATATCTGTGGTGACCTGGAGATTTTCGTGCCGCTCAAGGGTCTGGTTGACATTGCCGGGGAACTGGCTAAACTGGTGCGGGAGCGCCAGAAAATCGAAGCCAAACTGATACAGGTAAACGGCAAACTCACCAACGGAAAATTTATCGCCAACGCTCCGGCCGAAGTTGTCGCCAAGGAGCAGGAAAAAAAGGCGATGCTCGATGCCACCCTCGCCAAAATCGGTGAGGCCGAAGCGCGACTGAAACAATCAGCTTAGGTTAAAACCATGGATAAAAACCTCCTGCACGACATGATCCGGAGATTCCTTCGCGAGGACATCGGACGCGGGGACCTGACCAGCGAATCGATCTTCGCCGACAACGAAATGGGCAGCGCCAGGCTGGTCGCCCGTGACTCGTTTGTCGTGGCGGGGGTAGAGACGGTGGCGGCCGAGGTCTTCAAGGTGCAGAATCCGGCGATCATTACCGTTGATGCGGTGGCTGACGGGACCCATACCTCCCCGAACATGGCGCTTTTAACGATCAGTGGCCCGGTTGTCGATCTGCTCAAGGCCGAACGGGTGGCCCTGAATCTCGCCCAGCGTCTTTCCGGCATTGCCACTCTCACCGCTCGGTTTGTCGACAAGGTTAAAGTCTATGCGGTGCGGATCACCGACACCCGCAAGACCACCCCCGGACTGCGGGCTCTTGAAAAATATGCCGTCCGGGTCGGCGGAGGAACCAATCATCGCTTCAACCTGGCGGATGGCGTGCTCATCAAGGACAATCACATCGCCGCCTGTGGGTCGATAAAGGAGGCGGTTGCCAGAGTGCGGGGACAGATCCCCCACACCATCCGTATTGAAGTCGAAACCGAAACCCTCGAGCAGGTCCAGGAGTGTCTGGAATGTGGCGTCGATATCATCATGCTCGACAATATGAGCCCCGAAATGATGGCCACGGCGGTGCGCCTTATCAATGGGCGCGCCCTGGTCGAGGCCTCGGGGGGGGTGAATCTCGACACCGTCGAGGGTATCGCCATGAGTGGCGTCAACATCATTTCCATCGGCGCGCTGACCCATTCCGCTCCTTCCTGTGATATAGGCCTCGATTGGTCATTTTAGAAACTTGATGTTGATACACGGAGTTATGTCAAACATTCGATGAATAATCCTTGATTATCGGATCACAGTTGTGAGATAATATTCAGATATATCGGAACGTACTTTTATAAACCAATTTTCTGTGCTTTTACTGCCCGTTGAAGGATAAAGAAGGGCAGTAAATTATTTCCGAGGTACTCACTCACAGTTCATCCAAAGAGGTACCAGCCCATGCGTTGCCCAAAATGCGGATACATTTCCTTCGACCACATGGAACAATGTTTGAAATGTAAAAAGAGTATTAAAGCTGTCGCAGACAGTCTGCGGGGCACGATATTTCATGCTACCGCCCCGACATTTCTGCAGTTCGACCGACAGACAGAGTCGGAAAAAGACGATGAGTTCCTCAACCAGCTCGATTCGGAAGAAGAATTTGTCGACGAGGATCTGGAGATCCTGGTGGAAGAGGACAATGCGTCGGCCGGTGAAAGCGGGGAGGCGACCGGCACTCGAAACAGTGATGCGGTGATCAAGGGGACGGGAGATTCGGCGGACGGCGATGAGGAGGAGGACCGCGAGATCGAGATTGATCTGAGTCAGTTCGAGGATATCGAACCACCCGAATTGGCCCCAGCCGCAGCCGGTCAAGTTGAAAATAAGAAAAAAGATCAGATAGCTACCATGGATATCCCGGCTGAGCTTGAAGATATTTCCGATCTTGCCCCTCCCAAGCGGGCCGCCCAAGGCGATAAGGATGCGACCGGGAAGTCCGCGCCCAAGGATTCCCCTGATCTGCCGATCGACGATTTGGATTTCGACCTGGGTTTGGACGATCTGGACAACGACTTCGCCCTCGTTTCCAACCCCGCCGGAGAAACCGTCCTGGCACTGGATGATCTCGATTTTTCCGAGACACCCACCAAAAAGAGCAGTTCGACATCCGCCAAAAGGGCGGAATCCACCGATATGGACGCGGATTTAAATTTCGACCTGGATCTCGGTGGCCTGTCGATCCATAAGGACCAGTAGACCGTCGCCCCGGGATCCTGGGAGATTGCCGGGGAGTTTCCTGGACGGTTTGGTCAATACCTTCATTTACTTGTAGTGTGTCGAAATTGCAGAACAAAAAATCCGGCGGGCAGCTTTTTCCTTCAGGCGGGACACGGCCAAGAGAAACACCAAGTGGCTGGAGAAAACATATTGACAGTGCAGCCGAAGTCGGTTAAATAAACTTTTCCAAAAGAGATGCCGGGATAGCTCAGTCGGTAGAGCAACGGACTGAAAATCCGTGTGTCCCTGGTTCAATTCCTGGTCCCGGCACCAGTAAATTCAAGCGGTTAAGGCAGAAATGCTTTAGCCGCTTTTTCGTTTTTGGGCGATTTGTACTACCCCTGTACAACTTTTGCATCGGCTTGAGGAAGTTCTGAAACTGCCCCAGAAGCCTTGGGGGTCGAGCATTCTCTATAACAAAAAGTTTTTGATTCTTTTGTTACGGATAGGCATGTCAAAATTTATAGGAGATATCTGAACTTTTAGAAACAAGATATCAGTAGGGAGGTTAAACAGACAGTCATTTTCTGCAACCAGACCTTCGATATTGCTACCTTAACTCCGCTAATTTTGCCAGTCGGGTTTTTAATCGGTAGAAGTTTCATCGGTGCTTTGTGCTTTAACAGAAGAATGTCCACTTAGGGACTCGGAAAATGTTAATATACCATAACGCATCCAGCCTTCGGACCATCTTTGACTGCAGCCTCAATCACAAAATCCTCAACGGAGCGCTGCTACGCCTGTGGTTTTGCTCAATCAGTGCAGCCAAATATAGCCCAAATCCTGGCGCGATCCAGGTATATTAACATTTCCCGAGTCCCTTA
>JBBRGP010000192.1:0-5511 GCA_038224105.1 Desulfobulbales bacterium
GCACGGCCCGGTCCGCCAGCCGGGAAAAGGCCAGGGGAAAAGGCAGGATCGCCGGGAGGCCGATAGTGCCGGCAACGATCGATAAATCAATAATAGACCTTGCCAGGCCAGGTTGCAATAATCGCGGCGACATCGAGGGCGACAAGAAGGCGGGGCCGCACCCCGGCGAGATCACTGCCGGAGGCAGTTTTTACAGATCCCGTCGACCCTGATTTCGACCCTGGCAATCTCGCCCGGGAAGGTCTTCTTAAACAGCTCGGAATCGACGCTCAGGGTCTCCGGGTGCAGACAGTCCATCTGGCCGCAGCGGCGGCAGTAGAAATGGGCATGCGGAGCATGATGCTCATTCGGTGCCAGCCCGTAATAGGCGGCCCGGCCGCCGGTGCTCAAGCGCTCGAGAATGTGGTGCTCGACCAGCAGATCAAGAATCCGGTAAACCGTGACGCGGTTGATCGCCTCGGTTCGCTCAAGAACCTTATAAATATCGGTTGCCGAGAGCGGACAATTGCAGCTGCCGATAACCTCCAGCACGTGCAGACGATTGGCGGTCGCCTCGAGGCTGGCGGATTTAAGGAGCTGGGAATAATTGCAATGTTGACACATGATGAAAAGAGGAGCAGATTTTTAGCGGTTGCCGGTCAAGCGCCGGCCTCCCGTTTTTTCCACAACAACATGATTCTGTCCAGGATCAGCGACAGAAAATAGACCATCCCGGCAAGAAAGATTATCGCCGCCCCGGAGGTCATATCAAAGGCGTAGGACAGCCACAGGCCGCCGGTGGTGAAGGCCATTCCCAAAAGGCACGAACAGCACATCATCTTTAAGAGAGATTTAGTGTACTTTTCGGATATCGAAGGGGGAATGGTGAGAAGGGCGATCACCAGGATGAGTCCGACCACCTGGACCACCATGACCACGGTTATCGCCACCATGCCGATCAGCATATAATAGAGTCTTTTGACCGGCATTCCGCGGATCTGGGCGAACTCTTCATCATAGCTCATCGCCAGGATATCCCTGAAAAAATAGCTGATTAAAAGGAGGATGATCCCGCCGATCGCCACCATGGTGACCAGGTCGGAACGAGGAACGCTGAGAATGCTGCCGAAAAGGTAGCTCATCAGATCGACGTTATAGCCCGGAGTCATGTCGAGCAGCAGGATACCGCTGGCCATCCCCATCGCCCACAGCACTCCGACGATGGTATCGGCCCGCTCCTTGGCCCGCAGGGACACCCCGGCCATGATCATTGCGACGACGAAGGAAAAACCGATCGCCCCGACCATATACGGCCAGCCGAAGAAAAATGCCAGCCCGATGCCCCCATAGGCGCTGTGGGCGATCCCCCCGGCAAGAAAGACGAGGCGATTGACGACAACCAGGGTACCGATGATGCCGCATATTATGCTGGTCAGGATGCCGGCAAAGAAAGCATTGCGCATAAATTCGAACTGCAGAACCTCAATCATGGCGGGGGATATCCAAAAATATGTTTTTATTGAGACCTCGCACCACGGCTTCGACCGGACAGACCTCTTCGACCGAACAGGAATAGTAGGCATTCATCACCTCGACCGGCGACCCGGCGACATCGTGGTAATGCAGTCGTCTATTGACGCAGGCGATCGATTTGGCAAAGGAAGAAACGACGAGCAGATCATGGCTGACCACCAGAATGGTCAGCTCCTTATTGAGGGTTTTCAACAGATTGAAAAATACCGCCTGGCCTTTGGTATCGATACCCGCCGTCGGTTCATCGAGAACCAGAAGATCGGGAACTGTAACCAGGGCCCGGGCAATGAGCACCCGTTGCCGCTGGCCCCCGGAGAGATCGGTGATCTTTCTGTCGGCGAATTTTTCCATCCCCATCTTTTCCAAGGCCTCTAGGGCCGCCTGGCGATCCGCGCCGTTCCGGAAGGACCAGCGCTTGCGCGGGGTGTGCCGGCCCATCAGGACGACGTCGAGGGCTGAGGCCGGGAAGTTATGGTTGTGATTGATCTGCTGCGGCACATAGCCGATCACCGCCCCTCCCCGGCCGGGCGTTTTGCCATTGACCCTGACGATGCCCCCGGAGGGTTTGAGGAGGCCGAGGACAAGTTTGATCAGCGTAGTTTTGCCACCGCCGTTCGGGCCGATGATCGCGATAAAATCGCCGGCATGAACGGTAAAATTGATATCAGACAACACCTCCTGTCCGGAATAGGAAAAACAGAGGTCGATCATTTCCACCATCGGCTGTGCATCGGCCATATCGTTATCTCACCCTCTATCTTTTAATGCTGTTGACCGCCGCCCAGGAAAACGGTCGGGACCCCTGGTCCGGCCCGCCTCAAGCTGCCCGCATCCTGCAAATCTGTTGCATTCGCCATTTCCTCAGAAACAGGGGCGTCGCGCACGGCTGTGGGGAGCGCCGAGGACCGCGGCTTCGGCCCTGATCTCCGGCGAAAAAAACGCCGTTCCCGCAATTATTGACGTGTCGATAGGTGCCTGGCATTCGTAACCATGGTGACTCTCACCTCATGCAACAATATTGCAAGACGGGAAAATTGCAAGACCGATTTTGCCGGCGCTCAGGGAAGAAAAACCTTTTTGTACTGTTCTAGGCGAAAATCGAAGGGGGTAAAGGCGGGATCCTCTGGCCTGCGAAGTTTATAGAGCCGGGCGCTGCCGATCCGGCCACAACACCCCGTCGCAACTGCCGTAGCAGAAATCGACGTCCCGGTCGCCAAGCTGACCGAGGGAAAACCGCGGCGGCGGCAGGGTTTCGACGATGATTTTCCGGGTACCTTCGGGAATGAATACCGGATAGGGATGACAATTGAGAAAAATGGCTGCTTCTCTTGCTGATTACATCTCGATATCCGGCTATTTCTTACTGGGGCCGGCGCCGGGAAACATCTCGGCAAGATTGTTGTCAATGACGTAGATACAGATTTCCTTCGCCCCCTTTCTTGAGTACCGGCGCTTTTTCTGGAGATTCTCGATCATGAAGGTAATGTCACTCTGGATTTTTTTATCGTAGGTTCTGAACTGATCCAGTCCAAAATCCTTGACCGCCCGTCGAAAATTTTCATTTTTAAGAAATGGCTCGAGCACCTTTTCCTTGAGATTATATGTACATCTCTCATAGAGATGGAGATAGAGGGAGGTCCCGGTAATCGGCAGGCCATCGCGCAGCATCTCCTGAGGCAGGGCGGTGGTGGCGTAGGACTTCTGAACACTGTTGCGGAACGACAGGGCATTTCTCGGCTCGACCTGCAGGCGAGACTCCAAACGTTTGAAGAATTCATCCGTACTATCGAGTTTTTCACCAGTATATTCGCAAACTTCCACCGCCCCGATCTCGAAATTGACGGCAAAGATATAATTGATGATCTCCCGGGAGATCTGCTCTTCATTGTAGTAGTACAGCGACTCTTTAACCTCCTGGAGAACGGTGTAATTGTACATTTTCAACAGCGAATCAAGGAAGCCCATGGGCAGGATGTTCCGGTCCTCCTTGCAGTATTTGCGGAAAAATTTGCCGAGCATCGACATGTCGATAAGCTTATCTTCCCGGGCATAAGTGGAATAAAATTCGTTGAACAGCTTGATTGAATCCCGGCCGGAAAGACCCTTCCACCCGTCTTTTTCCGACTCGGAGATAATTCTCTGCCGTCTTTTGGCGGTAAAGCTGGCCACATCCTCTTCTTTCAGCCACTCGGGGATGTAGCCAGTGAAGATCTCCATCTTGAGGAGCTGGAGATTGGTGTCGCAATAGAGTTCGTACTTTTCCGGCTTATCGATCCACTCCTCCATCGCCTCGGACTTGGTGCGCAGTCTGGTGGCGATAATTACCCGGGCGAAATTGTGCAGGACCCGGGGGAGAAAACTCTCGTCGATGTGCTTGCCGAAATTTTCCCGGTAGATATCCACCTCCGTCTGCAGATCGAGAACATAGGGGATATTGATATATTCGACCCGGTCGCTGAAGGCCTGCAGATCGTCAAGGAGCTTTTTATCCTCGGGGTTCATCAGGGCAAAGAGCAGGGAATTTACCCGTTCTTCGATATCTTCGACCTTATGTACCCCGTCGCTGATGATATTGTGCAGTTCCATCAATCTCTCGGTGTTATGAGACTTGATATCCATCAGGGCATAAATGCCGTTGTTGGTCTTGGCGTAGCGGGAATAGAAATAATTGATATGCTTGCCGCCGGACAGCATGGCATCGAGCTTGCGCTGCAGGACCTCATTGGTGATCACCGTATGCTTGAGTGGATTGTCACCGGGGTTGAAGACTGAAACTCCTTCGCCGAGACGGCGATTGTAGATATAGGGCCGGGCATGGATACTGTCCATGACCTTCAGATGATCGCCAAATTTTTTCACCAGCTCCTGGTACAGGGAAACGCAGATAGTGCACGGTTCCTCATGAAAAATCCACTCATACCTCTTCTCGGTGAAGAGCAGCCATTTAAACTCCTCATTTTCAAAGAGATCGTCGAAGAACTGGCGTCTCACCTCCTTGGGAATGAGCAGGAGGGGGTTGTCGTGACTGGGACAGGGCACATCGAAATAATCCCCGAGAGCAGTATCTGAATTACAGGCGCACTTCATCTCCGAGGCCAGTTCCGTCTTGCCCTCGTTCTCGAGAACCCAGGCCAGCTTCTCAGTCAGCGAATTGAGGCTGTGCACCCCGCCAACCAGATGATCCTGCTTCAGTCGCCAGACCACCTCATAGCGCAACCCTTCCGGAGAGTTGGCATATTCTTCGAACTTGCGCAGCAGGTTGTTGAGGAAAGTCGATTTGCCGCTGCCGTGCGGCCCGTCAAAGATATAGATCTTGTTCTGTTTGGCCCCCACCTTGAAACTGTCGACATGGCGCATCAGACGGTTGGCGAAGAGGCGGTCGGCAAAAAAGGCGCGGTCGGAGCCATCGACAAACAGTCTCGAACAATCATACTTCAAAAAGCCGATAGACTCGGGATCATCGCCGTATTCATCGATACCGTCACACACCAGGGAATCGACCATGTCGGCATAGACCTGGTGGACATTGCGGATCACCCGCTGCGGATTGTCGATTGCCTCCTGAAGAAATTCGGCAAAGGAGAGAATCGGCGATTGGCGCCATTGTCCTTTAAAATTCTCAAGATTGCTCATGGCTTTGGTTAAATCGCGCATCTCCTCACCTTTTTTTCGGGTAGTCAGTGTTCGTCGATAAACACCACATTCTGAATAGATCCTAGTCAACCGACGCTCGGTTCATTTTTCGGTCCTTCATAGTGTAGCGAAACCGTCGCCATTTGATTTCCCGGGGCGGCTGTTCTTCTTTGTCGGACTGGCCAGTTTCCTTTTTCACCGGTTCCGGCTCAAAGGTGTAGAGGCAGATTTTCCCTCCCCACAAGAACTCAAGACCGAGAAGGGCTCCTTCGATATATTCCCGGTAGAGGGGTTTACCTTCAAAAACATGGTTCAAGATGAGGGAGTTGTCCTCATCGACATTGATGGTGATGGCTGGCGGATGAT
>JBBRGP010000193.1:0-5480 GCA_038224105.1 Desulfobulbales bacterium
ACTGCTTCGGTTTCTCCATTTCCATGAATTGTCCTTCCATTGGGTGGATGAACTGCACATCCACCCCCAGCTTCTTGCTGTCCTCCTGGGTGATGATATCGTCCGAAGGGGTGATGGTCCCGAAATGGGTAAATCCGACCCCTGGCATTGCCAGCACCATGGCGGTGGCTGCAAACCAGCAAATACGTTTCTTTTCTGACATTGTTTTCTCCTCCGATGTGAAATTCTTCGACTTGCCCGTCCCGACACTCGCTGTACTCAACCCTTAAACAAAGTTGTTTGCTCTCTTATCAAAAGTATGATAAATAATTTTTTCGTAACATTTAAATATCATGAATATTATTTTCGTAATACCGAAGATGCCTTATTTGAGCACCTGAGTCAACAGATTTTTCAAGATCATCAACCAGAAAGGAGTAATACAAATGAAGCAAAGAAAACTGATCGCGGCTCTTGCCGCCGGACTGCTCTGTCTTGTTGGCACCACAGAGACGATGGCTGACGAGAACAAAGAGGAACTCCTCGACAAGGTGAAAGACCATATCTCCACGCACGGAGTCATCGAGGTCGAAGCAGGCTGGAGCGAAGACTTCGATGGGGCGTCCGAATCCGATATCACCCTCGCTACCGCCGAAATCGGCTTTGAGGCCAAGCTTACCGAGTGGGCCTCGGGGACTCTGAACCTCGAGTGGGATGATGAAGAGGACAAAATCACCGTTGACGAGGCCGTCATCAGCCTTGGCAATACTGAGAAATTTCCGGTTTCAGGCCAGGCCGGCCGCTTCGTCGTCCCCTTTGGCGTCTTTGAAGGCAACACCGTTGCCGACCCTCTCACTATGCAGGCCTTTGAAACAAAGGAAGACGCGGTGATGGTAGGATTAGAATTCGAAGGGTTGCAGGCCGGGGTATACGTCTTCAACGGCGACACCAATGAGGGTGGGGGCGACGACACCATCGAGCATTTCGGAGCCAATATCGGATACACCTTCAACAATGACACCCTGGACATCAATGCCCACCTCGGCTACCTCAGTAGCGTCATCGATTCCGACGGTCTGTCCGAAAGCCTCGACCTGAGCGCCGACTACGTCGGCGGCCTGGCCGCCCAGATCAGCGTGAAAATCGCCGGTGTCGGCCTGATCGGTGAATATATCACCGCCATCGACGATTATCAGCCGATCGGTAGCACAAGCAGCAAACCGAAAGCCTACTATACCGAGGCCAACTATTCGCTGGAACTCGGGTTGCCGCTGCTCTTCGCCCTTGTCTATTCAGGAACCGATGACCTGGTGGGAATCTTTCCGGAGACCCGGCTGGCGGCGATTGCCGGGGTGGAATTGGCCGATGGACTTGGCCTGAAACTCGAATACAGCCATGACACCGACTATGACGTCGCCGATGGCGGCACCGGTGAAGAGGCCGATGCGGTCACCGTCCAACTGGCCTACGAGTTCTGATGCCCCACAAAGGGGGATCGAACAGAGTACCCCCTTGTGCCACCAACCTCAAAGTCGGTTACCGCGGCTACGACCGGACCTGGGAGGAAGACAACTACCCGAAAAGCCTGGCGCTGGACTCGGATAAAGGGGTCGAGCAGCATATCCTCCCCGCCGACCTGTCCGTTTCGTTCGATCATATGAAAGGCGCATTGCTGACCGTCGGCACCGATTACCAGCGGGTGTCCTACGAGACCGGAGCGAAGTAACTTCCAAGGTCCTCGGTAACGATGCCGACGCCGATCAATTTGGCCTTTACGTCCAGGAAGAGGTGCCGGTTGGCGACTTGCTGTTCCGCGCCGGCGGCAGATACAGCTACACTCAGCATGATATAAGCCTCCTCGGCGGCAGTGTCCCCGGCAACGACGAACAGGATTGGGATACCTTGCTGTGGAGCGCCGGCGTCAAATATACCATGACGCCGAAGGTTGCCCTGTACACCAATGCCGGTTCAAGTTTTGTCGCCCCGTCGCCTAAATCGGTGGGCGGCACCATCGCCCTGGCGGATCGGGGCGTGACCGGCAAAAATGGGCAGTTGCCCAACCCTGGCCTTGATTCGGAATCGGGTGTCGGCTACGACATCGGTGCCGATTTCAAACCGCTTGACACACTCAGGCTCGGCATCAGGGGCTTCTACAATCTGGTGAACGACCAGATCATCACCGTTGTAACCAGCAACGATCCCTCCCAGTCCCAGGATATCAACGCCGGTGAAACCACCAGCTACGGGGTCGAGCTGTCGGCCGAGCATCTCCTGTCCAACTGTCTGAAATGGTTCGAGAACTACACCTACACCAGCACCGAGATCGACAACGACAACGACCCCGACCAGGACGGTGCCGAGGTGCCCTTCGTCCCCGAGCATATGGGCAATATCGGTGCCGATTTCCGCCTGCCCTATGACTTCACCGCCAGCATTTATCTGCATATGGCGAGTTCCATCTACGACTCCACCTCGAAGTCTGGGCGCAGTGAATTCGACGGCTACGAGACCATCAACGCCAGCTTGAAGAAGCGCTTGGCAGACAAACCGGCTTATCGGGTCGATGCCTATGTCGATCTCTATAACCTGACCGACAACGATTATGAAATGCCCTGGCAGTTCCAGGATCCGGGCTTCTCAGTCATCGGCGGGATCAAGGTCGGTTTCTAAGGTGAGCAAAACCCGTCGCCATACCGGATCAAGGGTATTGGCGGCGGGAAACGGAAGGACACTCTCTTCTATAGGAGATTGCGATGCGCACTGTCCTGGAACTCTTTCTTTGCGGGCTTGCCGGAGAGGATACCGTGCTGTTTCTCCGGACTGCCCGGGACATCACCGGCCGGCGGGACGACCCGGACCGGCGGCTCCTATCCCATTTATTCTCCGACCTGAAAATCGGTTCCGGCACCGGTGAGACCTGTGCCCACTCCACCAGTTGGCGCTTTGACGATGGGGCGATTGTCCTCACCTATCTGGCACTGACGCCGATTTCCTCGCTCGCCGGTACACCGGCCAAGCTGCTTTGTCCGGCGGAAATTATCCCAACCGGCGCCTCGGCCCCACTCCGACCCCGACCGGAGAGCATTGCCGAAAAGCAGGTACTCGTTCATGGCCTTGGCCATCTCCGCTATCTTGCCGAACAACGCGCCGAGCCATTTATCTCGGCGGCCCTGCAACATGCCGGTACCTTTTCGGTTCTCGGCAACTTTGCACCAACCCTTGCCGGTCGTCTGCAATGGCCATGAAGGCCCTTTGCGCATACTGCTTTTTTGGGGCGATCTCTGGTCTTGTAATGCTGCCGATCTCAAGCCTTGCCGGCCAGGGGGTGACGGTGAAGGATTTTCGCAGTCGAACCGTTCACCTTGAGCGGCCGGCCGAGCGAACCGTCTGCCTGATCGAGAGCGCCCTTTCCCCCCGGGGTTTATTTCATGTGGGCCCTTTACCGTCCGCGATGTCGTCCTCACCGGCCGGGCAGGCCATGTTCGCTTTTCGCCGCAAGAGGCCGATCTGGCAATGGCCGGCGAAGCCCTGGCCCGGATCGGCATCGACACTCTCGGCGACCGGTTGTTCCCTGAACTGTCCGGCGGAGAACAGCAGTTGGTCATGCTCGCCCGCGTCCTTGCCCAAAGGCCGCAGATCATCCTCCTCGACGAGCCGATCAGCCATCTCGACCTTGCCTTCCAGGCAAGGGTCATGACCATTCTCCGTGCCCTGGTCGGCGAAGGCTACAGCGTCGTTGCCATCCTCCATGACCCCAATATCGCCGCGCTGTATGCCGATCGACTCATCTGCCTGAAGGATGGATCACTGCTTGAGGGCGGCACGGGAGCCACCCTCCGGCCCGAGGTTTTGGAAGCGGTGTACGGCATGCGGCTCAACTCCCTTCAGTTCCGGGGCAGAACCCTGGTTTTGCCGAGATAAAAGACAGAAGGGCAGCTTTACACCGACCAGTTTTCGATAGACAAATCAGCAACGATGGAGAATTCCTTGACAATATCGCTGACCTCTCCCCCGCACTGGTTACGGAGAGAATATTTGTGTGCTTTTCGTTTGACAGTCGGCACTGTTCACGGTAAACACGTTGTTGTATCACCAAAAAAAATAATTCGTGTGAATTTTCTGCCAGTGCCCATGGAGCGAATATGCGTCTTCTTTGCCAGGTTCTTTTCATTGTCCTTGTCTTTGCCGCGAGCCCGCTTTCCGCCCGGGAAATCACCGACACCCAGGGAAGAAAAGTCCTCATCCCCGATTCGGTCACGAAAGTGCTCTGTTCCGGTTCCGGCTGCCTGCGGCTGCTGACCTATCTCCAGGCCCAGGATATGGCCGTGGCGGTCGATGATATCGAAAGCAGACGGCGGCAGTTCGATGCCCGGCCCTATGCCCTGGCCAATCCCCAGTTTAAAAAGCTGCCAATCTTCGGCGAGTTTCGCGGCAAGGATAATCCGGAACTGATCATGACCCTGCAAGAACAACCGAATGTCATCCTCAAAGTCGTGTCAACGACCCAAGGTGGTGCCGGCCTGGAGCCTGAAAAGCTCCAGGAGAAGACCGGCATCCCCGTCATTGTCCTGAATTACGGCAATCTCGCCAACCTGCGAGAGGAGCTGTTTGCCACCCTGCGCCTTATGGCCGATGTTGTCGGCAGGCAGCAGCGGGCAAAACAATTGATCACCTACTTCCAGCAGTCCATTGAAGATCTGCAGCAGCGAACCGCGGGAACTCCGGAGGAGGAGAAGCCCAGCGTCTATCTTGGCGGCGTCGCCTATGCCGGGCCGCACGGCTTTCAATCCACTGAACCGACCTATCCGCCCTTTCGTTTTACCAAGGCCCGCAATCTTGCCGATGGCGCCAACGCCACTGTCAAGGAACAGAATAATACCGATATCGCCAAGGAAAAAATCGTTGAATGGAACCCGGATATCCTTTTTCTCGATCTGGCGACCCTGCAACTGGGCGATAGGGCCGGTGGCCTGCATGAGTTGAAGACCGACCCCGCCTACCATACACTGACCGCCGTACAAAACGGCAGGGTGTATGGTGTCCTTCCTTATAACTGGTACAACCAGAATTTTGAGTCGATCCTCGCTAACGCGTATTTTATCGGAAAGCTCCTCTACCCCGAGCGTTTTGCCGATATCGAACCGGCAGCCAAGGCCGACGAGATTTTCACCTTTATGGTCGGCAAACCGGTGTTTAAAGAGGTAAACGAGCAATTCCAGAATCTCGCCTATAAACGGGTACCCGTACCGTAATGCATTTTCATGAAGGCCATATCCCAACCGAATATAAACGCTATATCGGCAGGAAAATCAGTTTTATGCTCCTTCTCCTCCTCCTTATGTCGTTGGCCCTGATCCTCGCCATTTCCCTCGGGGCGGCCAAGATCGACATGTTGGACGTGGTTCGCAGCCTCTCCGGCCAAACGACCGGCAAACAGATTCAGACCATCGTCTGGAACATCCGTTTGCCCCAGGCCCTGACCGCAATGACCGCCGGCGCCG
>JBBRGP010000194.1:0-5480 GCA_038224105.1 Desulfobulbales bacterium
ATCCCAATCCATGATCGCCACGGTATCGCCGGGTCTGCCGCCTGGCCAATGCCCTGACCAGGATCGGGGTCAAACCCGGCGATACCGTGGCGATCATGGATTGGGATAGCCACCGTTACCTCGAATGTTTCTACGCCGTACCGATGCTCGGAGCGGTGCTGCATACCGTCAATGTCCGCCTGTCGCCGGAGCAGATCATCTACACCATCGACCATGCCGAGGACGATTTCCTGCTGGTCAACGGCGAGTTTTTGCCGATCCTCGAGCAGATCAAGGGCCGTATCGATACGGTCAAGGTTTTTATCCTGCTCAGCGATGACGACAGCCGCCCGGCGACATCCATTTCCCTTACTGGTGAATATGAGGCGTTGCTCGCCGAAGCGGCCGCGCATTTCACCTTTGCCGATTTCGACGAAAATACCCGGGCAACCACCTTTTACACCACCGGTACCACCGGCATGCCGAAAGGCGTCTACTTCAGCCACCGGCAGCTGGTCCTCCACACCCTCGGCACCATAGCCGCTCTCGCCACCTCCGCCACCCAGGGCCGCTTTCATCAGGGCGACGTCTACATGCCGATCACCCCGATGTTCCATGTCCACGCCTGGGGCTTCCCCTATATCGCCACCACCGTCGGAGTCAAGCAGGTCTATCCCGGCAAATATGCGCCGACCACCCTGCTCCAGCTGATCGAACGGGAAGGGGTCACCTTTTCCCACTGCGTTCCGACCATTATGCATATGCTGATGGCCAGTCCCGACTTTGCCAGGATCGATCTGTCGCGGTGGAAGGTGATCATCGGCGGCGCGACCCTGCCGAAAAAGATGTGCCAGGCGGCGATGGCCAGAGGCATCGATATCTTTTCCGGCTACGGTATGTCCGAGACCTGCCCGATCCTGACCCTGGCCCATGTCGGCACCCAGGAGCTGGAAGGGAAGGCTGAGGCTGAAATCCGCTGCAAGACCGGCCGGCCGTTGCCGCTGGTGCAGCTGCGCGTGGTCGACGAAGAGATGGCTGATGTCGCCAGGGACGGCGTCGCCGTCGGCGAGATCGTGGTACGGGCCCCGTGGCTTACCCAGGGTTACTGGAAGGACAGCCGTAATTCAGAAAATCTCTGGCGTAACGGTTATCTCCATACCGGCGATGTCGCCCAGATCAACAGCGCCAACTATGTCAATATCACCGATCGGATGAAGGATGTGATCAAAATGGGCGGCGAGTGGCTGTCGTCCCTGGAACTCGAAGATATCCTCAACCTCGACCCGGCGGTGGCGGAGGTGGCGGTGGTCGGCACCGCCGATGAAAAATGGGGAGAACGGCCGCTGGCCTTGATTGTCGTAAAAGAAAAAACGGAGCAACCCAGCCAGAAAAAGCTGGTAAACCACGTCAAGGCCTTTATCGACAAGGGCCTGATGAGCAAGCTCGCCCTGCTCCTCCAGGTCCGTTACGTCTTGACGATCGACAAGACCAGTGTCGGCAAGATCAACAAGAAACTGCTGCGGGAAAAATACCTGGGCTGAACGCCGGACGCCGGGATTCCCCAGCGCCCATAACGCCGGTTCCCCTGCCACTTCAAGAAGCCGCAGGGGAACTCCCATATGTACCGGGGCTTCCCGGTTATCTCTCACCGGGCTGTGGCCATGGCGGAGGCGGGGCAGCAGGGTGAGAGATCAAGCCACCTGGGCGAAAACCTTCTTCAGGGCTCCGCAAACCGGACATTTATCCGGGGCACTGCCAACCTCGATATAGCCGCAGACGAGGCAGAGATAAAATTCGCCGGTGTCCATATCCACCCCTTTTTTCACCGCCGCCAAAGCCTTTTGGTAGATTTGCGCATGGACTGCCTCGGCATCGACGGCAAACTTGAACATGGTTTTGGCCTTGTGGCCGTCGGCCTGGGCCAACTCCACCATCGGCGGGTACATCGTCGTGAACTCGAAGGTCTCGCCATCGATCGCCGCCTGGAGGTTTTCCGCGGTCGAGTGGATTATTTCCAGCGCCTTCAGATGCCCTTCGGCATGGATACGCTCGGCTTCGGCGGTGGTCCTGAAGAGTTTGGCGATATTGGTAAAACCTTCCTTCTCCGCCTTTTTGGCGAAAGCCTGGTATTTCTGGTTGGCCTGGCTTTCGCCGGCGAATGCCTCTTTAAGATTGTCGGTGGTTGTGGCCATGGTTTTCTCCTTTTGATTTTTGAATAAGAAACGACAAACATATTGTTACGGGGTGACGGACCATAGTAACGCGTCGACCGCCGAACTTCAAGTCGACAACACCGTGATGGAGAGACAATTCCACGGCCGGCCGTTGGCTGAACCGACATCCATTGACATTCAGGGTGGGCGGTGCGATAGTTGGCACCGGCGGAAAACGGTTTCCCCGCAGCAAAAGAGCTTTTTTACCGAAAGAGAAAGGGGAGGAATATGGACCTGAAAAACCTGCGCCTGCAGCGTCATGAAGAACGGCGCCTGCTGAGCGGTCATTTATGGATCTACAGCAACGAGGTAGACGCCCGGGCGACGCCCCTGCAGCAATACCGGGCCGGCGAACAGGTCTGGGTCGAGGCCCATAACGGCAAATTTCTCGGCACCGCCTATGTCAATCCCCAGTCGCTGATCTGCGCCCGGCTGGTCAGCCGCGACGACCGCCCACTCGATCGTGCCCTCCTGGTGCGCCGGCTGGAACAGGCCCTGAAACTGCGCAGCCGCCTCTTTACGGAACCCTTTTATCGGCTCGTCTACGGAGAAAGCGATCTGCTGCCAGGGTTGGTCGTCGACCGCTTCGGCGACCACCTCTCGGTGCAGTTGAACAGTGCCGGGATGGAGGCGGTGCGAGGTCAGGTACTTGATGCCCTGCACCAGGTCATCGGAGCCAAATCGATCGTCCTGCGCAACGACAGCGGGATCAGGACCCTCGAAGGCTTGCCCCGGGAAATTGAAGTGGCCTGGGGGGAGGTGCCCCAGGAAGTCGAACTGCGGGAAAACGGCGTGCGGTTTCTCGCCCCGCTCCACGACGGCCAGAAAACCGGGTGGTACTACGATCAGCGGCCGAATAGGGCCTGGCTCCGAAGCTTTGCCCCCGGCTCCAGGGTGCTCGATGTCTTTAGCTATGTCGGCGGCTTCGCGGTGCAGGCAGCGGTCTTTGGGGCCCGGGAGGTGGTGGCGGTTGACGCCTCTCGCCCGGCCCTGGAGACGGCTGAAAAAAATGCCGAACTCAACGGGGTCGGCAAGATCTTTACCGGCATTGTCGGGGACGCCTTTGCTGTTCTGAAGGGCTTGAAGGCGGACGGCGAGATGTTTGACATCGTCGTTGTCGACCCGCCGGCATTTATCAAACGAAAAAAGGATCATCGGGAGGGGCTGCAGGCCTACCATCGCATCAATGAACTGGCCATGCAGCTACTCCCTCCGGACGGCCTCCTGCTGGCGGCATCGTGTTCGATGCATCTTGCCCGGGAGGAACTGCTCGACGTCCTGCGCGGAGCCGGCAGGCGCCAGGACCTCCATGTCCAGATCCTCCTGGAAGGCATGCAGGGCCCGGACCACCCGGTCCATCCGGCGATCCCCGAAACCCGCTACCTCAAGGCCTTTCTGGCCAGAGTTTCGGAGGGATGACGGCCAGCGCCCGATCTCACGGGGTCAGCTGAAAAGTGCCGGCGGTGACCTCGCCATCGATGTCTTTCAAGGCGCGGCGTATCTGCTTTAAGGCCTGGGTGATGCGGTTCTCGTTTTCGACCAGGGCGAGCCGCAGATAGCCATCCCCTTCGACACCGAAACCGGCACCCGGAGCCACCGCCACATTCGCCCTGTCCATCATTTCAATGGAAAACTTTACCGAACCCATGCGGGCGTAGGGCTCGGGAATCTTGACCCACAGGAACATCCCGGCCTTCGGCACCTCGACCTCCCAGCCCATCTTGACCAGGCCGTCGCACATCACGTCCCGGCGCTTCTGGTACACCGCGACCTGTTCGATGATGTTGTCGTCGCAGTCGCGCATGGCAACGATCCCGGCGACCTGGATGGCGGAGAAGATCCCGTAATCGTAATACCCTTTGATCTTGGCCAGGCCACCGATCATCTGGGTGTTGCCGACACAGTAGCCGAGCCGCCAGCCCGCCATGTTGTACGATTTGGAAAAGGAGCCGAATTCCACCCCGACCTCCAGCGCCCCGGGAACCTCGAGCAGGCTCGGGGCGACAACACCATCATAGGTGATCTTGGCATAGGCAAAATCGTTGATGACCATGAAATTATACTGTTTAGCAAGCTTTACCACCTCGGCAAAAAACTCCTTGGTGACCAGCAGCCCGGTCGGATTATGCGGGTAGTTGAGCATCAGCAGCTTTGGCCCAGGAAACAGCGATTTACACATCCCGACGATCTGCGCCAGCATCGCATCCTCGGAGCTGAGGGGAATCCGCAGGACATTTGCCCCGGCAATGACCGCGGCATAGACATGGATCGGGAAGGCGGGGGCCGGAGTCAACACGGTATCGCCCGGGCCAAGCAGGGCCAGACAGAGGTGGGAGATGCCCTCCTTCGAGCCGATGGTGCAGATCACATCGTCCTCGCCGGTCAGTTCCACCCCGTAATTGCGTTTATAGTATAGGGCGATCTCCCGTTTAAGGTTTTTCATGCCGCCGGCCACCGGATAAC
Source organism: Desulfobulbales bacterium (assembly GCA_038224105.1). GTDB lineage: Bacteria > Desulfobacterota > Desulfobulbia > Desulfobulbales > Desulfocapsaceae > Desulforhopalus_A. The sequence goes on from JBBRGP010000194.1 coordinate 4,656, forward strand.
GATGGGCCTTCGGATCGATGGCCACCTCGCAGAGCTTGTCGGTGACCATGCCGGGGGTCGGGTCCATGGGGTTGCCCATGCCGAGATCGATGACATCATCGCCCTTCCAGCGTTTTTCCATCTTCATCTTGTTGATCAAGCCGAAGAGATATGGCGGCAGCATATTCATGCGCTCGGCATAGCGGATCTTGAATTGTTCTTCCATATTTTTCCCTTTTCTGTTGACGCGGTGCGGTGGATTTTTTTTCTATGCGTTCTGTACATCGTACCATCTTCTCTTCGCCATTGCCAATCTGGTAATGGCGTTTTTCTATGTATTCGGTCTGATGTCCGTATTGACGGGCGGAACAAGGGGGGGATGGTTTTGTATCACATCAGCCAGCTGGCCTTGCCAGATCCCCTGGCCAGCCATCTGGTCGCGCAACTCGACGCTCAGGGTAGCGGCCAGGCAGTTCCATCTGGGGGCCACCAGAAGATCGGGGTGGGCGGTCGCCCACAGCCGGTGGAGGATCACTCCGGCGGGAATGATCGGCAGGGCATCAAGAAGAAAACGCAGATACTCCTGCCGGGAGAACACAGCCATCCGCCCCGCTGCGTAGAGGGTGTGTAAGGCCGTACCGCGGATGACCTGGAGATGGTGGAGCTTCAGACTGGTTACCCCGAGGGAGCACACCGTCTTCAGGGAAAAGAGCATCTCTTTCCTGCTTTCCCCCGGAATTCCGAAAATCAGGTGAGCCCCGAGACCAAAACAGCCGGCCTCTTTGATTCTGCCGGCGGCATCCTGAAAATCAGCGAAGCTGTGATTGCGGTTGAGCAGCTTCAAGC
>JBBRGP010000195.1:0-5475 GCA_038224105.1 Desulfobulbales bacterium
CGAAGCGATTACCGTCGGCCGAAAGCTTTTTCCGGAGCGGGTGCCGAAGGAGATTTTCCTGCTTGGCGTTGAGGGACGGTGCTTTGACCAATTGGGAGCAGGGCTGACCGACGAGGTCGCCCTGGCGGTGCCGGAGGCCGCCGCAGCCGTTCTCGCTCTGGTCCAGTCCTGCGGTTGTTGTGATCCCAGTGAACAGGTGCGTTTTTGACAGGGAAGTGATAAGCTGCATGCGCTTGCCAAGAAACGGGGTCGTTAAACGGCGCCAGGGAATGGTGTTAAAATTGATTCTATTCATATCACGCTGGCTCACCTGCCGTTCCCGGCAGGCGGCAAAGGAGCAAAGATGACAGGAGAGAGCAAGGGTATCGAGGACATAGAGACATTCCTGGCCAATTGGCCGGGAACGCATCAACCGCTGCGGGACGTGTTCCGCCTTTTTTATCAGGAGCTTTCGGCCATGGCTGGAGTAACTCTGTCTTTTACCGCCCGGCCGGGGGTGAGTTATTCACTGCGTCCTCGTCGCGGCCGGCGGGATGGGCGGGAATTTTTTGCCATAATCGATGTCATCGATGATGAACCGGAGGCGCGGTGGCTGTCGGTCTGTTTCTACCAGGATATGATCACCGATCCGGAAGGACGGGGACAATCGATTCCGGGAGGGCTGGCCGGTGGTGACGGCTACTGTTTCGACATCTACGATGATTCCGCCGATCTCACCGATTACCTGGTGACCAGGCTGCGCGAGGCCGGGGCGGCGTAAGGGAATTTTCTCAACACGATGGTTATGGGGCAATAAATGAAAAAGACGCCGATTCTCATCGTCGATGATCGGAGGGAAAATTTATTGACACTGGAAGCCCTCCTCGATAGCCCCGAACTGGAACTGGTGCGGGCCGAATCCGGCAACGAGGCGTTGGCCAAGGTCCTCGACTTCGAGTTTGCTCTCGTTCTTATGGACGTTCAGATGCCCGGCATGGACGGCTACGAAACCGCCGAGTTGATGCGCGGCAGCACCCGGTCGAAGTCGATCCCGATCATCTTCGTCACCGCCGCCCGGATGGAGCAGGAACATATGTTCAAAGGCTACGATTCAGGGGCCGTCGATTATCTCTTCAAACCCCTCGAACCGTACATCCTGAGGAGCAAGGTCGGGATCTTTGTGGAGCTGCACCGGCAGCGCCGGCAGCTGGAAGAAAAGACCAGGGAACTGGATGCCAAAATCCTCGAACTGGAGGTGCTTCAGAAGGAACTGGAAGAAAAAAACGACAAGCTGGAGCTGCTCTCCTCCCTGGACGGGCTCACCGGCCTCTTCAACCGGCGTTATTTCGATGCCAATCTGGTGAAGGAGTGGAAGCAGGCCCTCCGGACTGTCTCTCCGCTGTCCCTGTTGATCGTCGATATCGATCATTTCAAGGGGTATAACGATCATTATGGTCATCTCGAGGGCGACGATTGCCTGCGCAAGGTAGCCCAGGCTCTCTATGAGGCCCTGCTGCGGCCGGTCGACATCGTCGCCCGCTATGGTGGCGAGGAGTTTACCACCATTCTTCCCAATACCGACAGGGAGGGGGCGGAAATGGTCGCCCGGCGGATGATGGACCATGTCGCGCGGCTGGACATCCCGCATCAGGAGGGAACGGTGGCCGGCCGGGTGACGGTCAGCATCGGCGCCACCACCCTGGTACCGTCCGGCAAACTCTCCGCCAACTCCCTTTTAGAGTATGCCGGTAAGGCTCTCTATGAGGCCAAAGAAGCGGGGAGAAATTCGTTGCGGATCAAGCAACCGCCCTGCTGGTGACGCTCAGTTTTTAAAGCTGTGCACCGGCGCCGGCATCCTGCCGCCCCAGGCGATAAAGCGGCTTGACATACCGACATTGCGAATCGGCATGATCGGGCTGGCGCCGAACAGACCGCCGAAGTTCACATGTTCACCCGGTTCCTTGCCGGGGACCGGAATGAGCCGGGCGGCGGTGGTTTTTCCGTTGATTACCCCGATGGCCATTTCGTCGGCGATGATCGCCGAAATGGTATCGGCGTCAACCGAACCGGGAATGGCCACCATATCCAAGCCGACCGAGCAGACACAGGTCATCGCCTCGAGTTTTTCCAGGCACAGTGAGCCATTGCCCACCGCTTCGGCGAGCATCGCATCTTCCATGACCGGAATGAAGGCACCGCTCAGCCCGCCCACGGTCTTACTGGCAAAAATGCCGCCTTTCTTCACGGCGTCGTTGAGCATCGCCAGGATCGCGGTGGAGCCTGGTGCGCCGATCGCATCAACGCCTAGAATTTTAAAAATTTCACCGACGCTGTCGCCGACGGTTGGGGTCGGGGCTAAAGAGAGATCGACGACGCCGAATTCGATACCGAGGGCTTTTGATACCGCCCGGCCGATCAACTCGCCGCAGCGGGTAACCCTGAAGGTGGTCTGTTTGATTTCTTCCGCCAGTTCGTCCAGCTGCAGGCTCCCCGGTTGCGGATGGTTGTGGATGAGTCGTTCGAGCGCCCGGGCGATGACCCCCGGTCCGCTGACCCCGACATTGAGGACGGCGTCCGCCTCTTCAAGGCCATGGATTGCTCCGGCCATAAAGGGGTTGTCTCCGGGCTGGTTGCAGAACACCACGAACTTGGCGGCGCCGAAGCCGCCCTGATCGGCGGTCATCTCCGCCAGATCCTTGACCGTTCTGCCCATCATCGCCAGGGCGTCCATGTTGATACCTTTCTGGGTGGTGGCGATGTTGATCGACGCGCAGACCTTGGTGGTTGCCGCTAACGCGTCAGGGATGGAGGCAATGAACTCGCGGTCGGTTTTGGTCATGCCTTTTTCTACCTGGGCGGAAAAGCCGCCGAGGATGTCGACACCGACAGCGGTGGCCGCCTGATCGAGGGTGATGGCCAGGCGGATGAAATCCTCTCGGTGAAACCCGGCGCCGACGAAGGCGATCGGGGTGACGGCAATCCGCTTGTTGACGACCGGGATTCCGTATTTCTTGCTGATCGCGTTGCAAGTGGCGACAAAATTGCCGGCATAGTTGGATATTTTGTCGCGAATCTTGACGCACGTCTCGTCGATGTTGCCGCCTCGGCAATCGAGGAGATTGATGCCCATAGTCACCGTCCGAACATCGAGATTTTCCTTTTGGATCATCTCAACGGTGGCAAGGATCTGGTCTGAGCGTAACATGGTATGAGTCTCTCCTTTTTCGATAAAGGGCCGGTCAGTGCAGCGAGACCTCGTGGGTTACCTGGAAAATATCGTTGTGCTGAATCATCACAGTCAGGTCACTATGGCGGGAATAGTCGTCAAGTTCTTTCTGAAGTGTTTCCAGATTGACGCTGCATTTTCGCAGGTCGAGCTGCAGGGCCATGGTGTACTGGTCGTTTTTCAGGGTCGTAGCAAGGTCGAGGATATTGATGTTGTGTTCGTAGCAGAACTGGGTGATGCCATGCACTATGCCGGCCTTGTTCGGGCCTTGCACCGTGAGAATATAGGTCTCTTCGGGCGGTCTGCTTTCGAAATCCGCGCTTACTACCGCGAGTTCCTTGATGGAGACCTCGAATTTACACTCGGTTTTGATATGGGAGATGGCGGCGAGGAGATCTTCTTTGGTGACCTCCGGATCGAAGGAGGCGCTGAGGATCATGGTCAGGTATCCACAAAGGACAGTTTGATTCAGATCGGCGACGTCCCCTCCCAAACGATAAATGGCTCCCGTTATGCTGGCAATAATTCCGGGTCGGTCCTTGGACATCACCGAAATGATCATCTGCTTCTTCATACGTTGCGATACCCCTAACCGGGTACTCCTTTCCGTTCCCCCGCTTGGGGTGAAAACAAGAAATGAATCTATAAGGCCCTAACACCCCGCAAGGGGGTATACGTGCCTTTCGCAGATTATTATATTGTTTTTTATAAACGAAAATAATCTGTAAGGCACTCATGGCGGTGAAACCTGCCATTATTCCACGATTTGGGAAAATCATCAAGGTGGAAAATGGACGTCCGGGCACCCCCTCTGGGATAGTCGGAGGATCGAGTTCAGTGTTTTTTAGAATTAAAGGGTGTATTTTCGCGGTTCCATGTGTAATTTATAGATCTTAGCGAAGGTGTTCGGACAACGCCAAGAACTGGCGGCGGGCAGGGGCGGTTGTGGTGATGGGATACGGCAAGATGACAATTTTCTTTGGAAGCGGGGCGGTTGCGTGATAAAAATGGATGAAATGGTCAAAAAGAACGCTTTTGTCGCGGATCTGAAGGAAGGGGAACGATTCGACGACCTCTTCCTGGTCAAGTCGGCCAAGCTTGGCGAGACTCGGGTGGGAAAACCGTACCTGGTGGTAACGGTGATGGATAAAAGCGGCGAGATTTCCGGACCGGTATGGGACAATGTCGAAACGCTCCAGACCATTTGCGTGTCCGGCCAGGTCATCAGGCTGGTCGGAACGGTCCAGTCCTACCGGGAGAAGCTGCAGTTGAAGATTGATGGCGCCCATCGGCTGGCCCAGGAGGGGATCGATTCCGGTCTTTTTTTCCCTTCGTCGACGAGAAACCGCCAGGAAATGGCCGCGGAATTGCAAGATCTCATCCGGAGCGTCGCCAACCCGCATCTGAAAAAGTTACTCGGGGTATTTTTCAAGAAAAGCGAGACGTGGGAAAAATTTCAGGAGGCCCCCGCCGCCAAGGGCATCCATCATGCCTATGTAGGCGGACTTCTTGAGCACTCTCTGTCAATGGCCCGCATCGCCGATTTTCTTGCCAACCATTATGAGGGCGTCGATCGCTCGCTGCTCGTTGCCGGCGCCCTCCTCCACGATATCGGCAAACTCGAGGAACTGACCATGGCCGGCGGCATGGTGGATTATACGGTACGGGGCCGCCTGAAGGGACATCTGGTGATCGGTAGCGAGATGCTCGCCCTGGCTGCCGCCAGCCTCCGCGACTTTCCCGAGGAGCTCCTGGAGCAACTGCAGCATCTCATTCTCAGCCATCATGGCCGGCAGGAATTTGGATCGCCGACGGTGCCGATGACGGTGGAGGCGGTTATCCTCAGTTTCATCGACGACCTGGATGCCAAGATGAATATTACCGAACAGCTGCGCCGGAAAATGGCGGGCGCCGAGCTCGGTTGGACGGAGTATCAGCGGGCCCTGGAAAGGTATCTGTACCTCGGCGGTTTAGCAAAAAAAGAGACCCAGCCCGAGGAATCACCTGCGGCCAGCAACAGCCGGCAGCCGTCTCTTTTTTAGTACCTTACGGATTGCTTTCTTGTTCTTTTTACAAGAAAGCAATCCGTCTAAAGGTTCTTAGGGACTCGGGAAATGTTAATATACCTGGATCGCGCCAGGACTTGGGCTATATTTGGCTGCACCGATTGAGCAAAACCACAGGCGTAGCAGCGCTCCGTCGAGGATTTTGTGATTGAGGCTGCAGTCAAAGATGGTCCGAAGGCTGGATGCGTTATGGTATATTAACAT
>JBBRGP010000196.1:0-5459 GCA_038224105.1 Desulfobulbales bacterium
AGGATGAGATCCTCACCGAGGTGGCGGCAGTATTCGGCGGCGGCGCAGATCGCCGGGGCGGTGTTGCGGCCGGTCGGCTCCAGGAGGATGGCAAAGTCGGAGAAGCAGCCCAGCTCCTCGATCTGGGCCAGGGTGATGAAGCGGTGGACCTCCCCGACGACGACGATCGGCGGCAGGGCCTCGGCCAGCCTGGCCGTCCGCAGCAGGGTCGTCTGCAGCAGCGAGGTGTGGTCGGTGAGGCGTAGCAGCTGTTTGGGATAGAGCTCACGGGATAAGGGCCAGAGCCTGGAGCCGGTACCGCCCGCCAGAATGATCGGTTGTATCTTTGCCACTTTGTCTCCTTTTAATACCTTATTCGCATGTGCATTTAAGATGGCATTTGTTTTTCGTGCACTCCGTGCACCAACATCCTAGTCAGCCGGGGACAGAATTCAATTCTGTCCCACGGGACAATAAGAGCGGTGCACGGAGTGCACCCTACTTTCTCGCCACAGAGCAGCCCTTAACGAATCAGGGCAAGCAGTTCCTCGGTTTTCTCCCGCAGCAGCCCCGCATTCCCCCGGCTTTCAACATTCAGGCGGAGGAGCGGTTCGGTGTTCGATTTCCGGACATTGAAGCGGAAAGTATCGTAGGCAACGGACAGGCCGTCGGTATAATCCTTCTCCCCGTCCGGGTAGTGTTCCTCGATCCGGGCGATGATCGCATCCGGATCGGCGACCCGGCTGTTGATCTCGCCGGACACCGGATATGCGGCCATCCGGCCCGCCACCAGCTGGGAAAGATTCGCCCCCTCCCGGCTGAGAAGAGCTGCGACCAGCAGCCACGGGATCATCCCCGAATCGCAGAAGCCGAAGTCCCGGAAATAGTGGTGGGCGGACATCTCGCCGCCATAGACGGCGTTCTCCCGGCGCATCCGCTCCTTGATGAAGGCATGACCGGTTCTGGTGATCACCGGCACGCCGCCGGCCGCCTCAACCAGTTCCTGGGTGTTCCAGATCAGTCGCGGATCGTAGAGGATCTTGGCTGCCGGCGCCTGCTGGAGCATCTCCCGGGCGAGCAGGCCGACCATATAGTAGCCCTCAATAAAGTTGCCCAGTTCGTCCCAGAAAAAACAGCGGTCGAAGTCGCCGTCCCAGGCAATCCCCAGGTCGGCGCCGTGGCTGAGGACGGCGCCCGCCGTCTCCGCCCTTTTTTCGGGGAGCAGGGGATTGGGGACGCCGTGCGGAAAATGGCCGTCCGGCCGGTGGTGGATCTTTATGAAGGCAAAGGGCAGATGCTGTTCCAGCTTGTCGACGACCGCGCCGGCACAGCCGTTGCCGCTGTTGACGACGATCTTCAGCGGCCGCAATTGGGCGACATCGACATAGCCAAGGAGATGGCGGACGTAACTATCCTTATTATCAAGGTGGGTGAGCCGGCCGGGTGTCGCTGCCGCTGCCGGCAAATCGCCCGCCCCGATCAGCTTCGCCATCGCCAGAAGACCCGATTCGCCGGTCACCGGCCGGGCCCCTTTGACGACAAACTTCATGCCGTTATAGTCGGCCGGATTATGGCTGGCGGTGACAATGACCCCGCCGTCGACCCCGGCCGTCTCCATGCTGAAGGCAGCATGGTAGATCTCTTCGGTGCCGCAGAGCCCGAGGTCGATGACATCGGCGCCCATCGCCCGCAGCCCGGCGCTAAGGGCCCGGACCAGTTCCTCGCTGCTCAGCCGGATATCGCGGCCGACCACGACCTTTTTCAACCGGTATACGGCGGCAAAGGCGCGGCCGATCTGCTGCGCCAGTTCCGCGTTCAGTTCCTCCGGCACCTTTCCCCGGATATCGTAGGCCTTGAAAGCGGCAAGGCTGATCTTGGCCATTTTTGTTTTCCTTTTTACGAAAGTGTAAGGTATATTCGGGCCACTCTCCGGCGCCAGATTGTAAAGGATATTGGACCCGACGGCAACAACCAAAACCGCCACCTTGCGGTAAATTCATCACCTCTTCCCCGATCATCCTATGAAAGGTATCATCCTGGCCGGCGGCTCCGGCACCCGGCTTTATCCCCTTACCAAGGTGGTGAGCAAACAGATGCTCCCGGTCTACGACAAACCGATGATCTATTACCCCCTGTCGGTGCTCATGCTCGCCGGCATCCGCGAGATCCTGATCATCTCGACGCCCCACGATCTCCCCGGCTTTCGCGAACTGTTCGGCGACGGCAGCCGGCTCGGCCTTTCGATCAGCTATGCCGAGCAGCCCCGCCCCGAGGGCCTCGCCCAGGCCTTTCTCATCGGCAAGAGCTTTATCGGCGGGGAGCCGGTGGCGCTGATCCTCGGCGACAATATCTTTTTCGGCCAGGGTTTTTCGAAAATCCTCAGGGATTGTGCCAAACTTACCGACGGCGGCCTGATTTTCGGCTATCTGGTCAAGGATCCGGAGCGCTACGGGGTGGTGGAATTCGACCGCAACAACCGGGCGGTCGGCATCGAGGAAAAGCCGCAAGTACCGAAGTCGCGGTACGCAGTTCCCGGTCTCTACTTCTACGACAACGAAGTCATCGCCATCGCCGAGGCGGTCAGGCCGTCCAGCCGGGGCGAACTGGAGATCACCGACGTCAACAACGATTATCTGCGGCGCGGGACGCTGAGAGTCGAGCCGCTCGGCCGGGGCTTCTGCTGGCTCGACACCGGTACCCACGAATCGCTGCAGCAGGCGGCAAGTTATGTCCAGGCGGTGCAGGAACGGCAGGGGCTGAAGATCGCCTGCATCGAGGAGATCGCCTACCAGCTGGGCTATATCGATGCCGATCAGCTGCAGGCCCTGGCCGCCGATATGCTGAAAAACCAGTACGGCCGCTACCTCGCCGACTTCGTCGCCGAGGAAAGACAGAACGGAAGGACTCGCTCATGAAAATTGTCATCATCGGCGCCCACGGCCAGCTCGGCTCGGACTGCTGCAGCCTGCTCGCCGCCGAAAACGAGACGGTCGGCTGCGACCTGCCCCGGATCGATATCGGCGACCAGGCGAGCGTCGACGCCTACCTGAACGCCAGCCGCCCGGACGCGATCATCAACTGCGCCGCCTACACCGCCGTCGACGCCTGTGAAACGGAAGTCGAACTGGCCTTTCGCATCAACGCCCTCGGCCCGAAATATCTGGCCCAGGCGGCGGAGCGGCTGGGCAGCCGCCTGATCCATATCTCCACCGATTACGTCTTTGACGGCACCAGGCCGGCCCCCGAACCCTATGTCGAGACCGACGCCCCCAATCCCCTTTCCCAGTACGGCAAAAGCAAGCTGGCAGGAGAAGAGGCGGTGGCCGGCCACTGCGCCAACCATGTGATTCTCCGCACCGCCTGGCTCTATTCGGCCACCGGCCGCAATTTCTTGAAAACCATGCTGAAACTGGCGGTGGCCGATCCGGGCCGCGAGCTGAAGGTGGTCGATGACCAGTACGGCTCGCTTACCTGGTCGGCCCCCCTGGCCCAGCAGATTCGGCGCCTCCTCCGCACCGAGCTGACCGGTATCGTCCACGCCACCGCCGAAGGCCACTCGAGCTGGTACGCTGCCGCCCGGTATTTTCTCGATGCCATGGGAGTTGCCTACAGTATGCGGCCGTGTACCACCGCCGAATATCCGACCCCGGCCCACCGCCCGGCCAACTCGATCCTCGAAAACAGGGTGCTGAAGAAGGCCGGGCTGGCGTCCTTTGTCAGCTGGCAGGAAGATCTCGACAAATTTGTCGGAGAACACCGGGACCGGCTGCTGGCCGAAGCCGGCGGCTGAACGCCGAAAGTACCGGGCAGGCGAGGGGCAGGTCACCGCTTGGCGTTATAGCTGAAATCCTTGATCAGGGTGGTAATAAGATCCCGGACCGACGGTTCGAGATCGTGCATCTGGAAGCCGGCCAGAAAAAAATCGGGGTTGACGTCGCTTTTGCACCACCGGCTGGTCGCGGTAAAGATGACCTCGTTGCGGTCCTTCATCTGGGTGGGCAACCGCATGCGCAGACGATAATCCTCGTTGAGCGGCACCGGGTTGTCACAGATCAACAGCAGCCCCTGCTCGGAGATGTCGACCAGGTGACCAAGGATTTTGCTGCTCATGCCGTCGAAGATCCGCAGGTAAAAGACCAGATACCAGCGGTCCACCTGGCGCATGTTGTGACCCGCCCCCTTTTTCTCCTTGATGTCCATGCCTGCCCTTTATCATTCGCATTTGCATTCAAGATGGCATTTGTTTTTTGTAGGGTGCACTCCGTGCACCAACAGTACCAGGGATGGTGCACAGAGTGCACCCTACTTTCGAGCAACTTGAAAGCTTATTTGAATCAGCTCAGTTTGACCAGCTCGACATCGCCCACCGCCCCCATCTTTTCGCCGCGGATGATCACCACCCCGAGCACCCCGGCAATGGTCCGGCCGATCCTCAAGGCCCGGTTGATCCCGTCATCCTTTTCGGCTTCACCGCCGACCTCGTTGCCGAGGCGGGTCGCCACCGCGTCGGCCAGCGGGGTGGAGCGGGCGATGACGGTTACCGCATCGGCCCGGCCAAAACTGAGGGAATGGCCGACCGTCCCGGAAGAAGTGCATACGGCGATCGGCATGGTCGCCGCCGCCAGTTTTATCCCGACCCGCAGGCTGAGCGGCGACTGACCGGCGAAAATGGCGACCGTACAGTCCCGGTGCCGGTTGATGAAGATATCGCCGCCGTTTTCCACGACCACCTCGCGGCACTCCTCCCGCAGCAGGGCCCTGCCGACATATTCGGCGATGGCCCCGGCCACCGCCGCCATCGGTCCGACCCCGGCACTGCCGGCGGCTGCCAGCATGGCGCTAACGATCGGCGGGGCCAGAGGATCGGGAGGGAGCGGCACCAGGGCACGAAGAAAATCCGGGTGCTGCTTTATATATTTTTCGAGCTGCAGGCGATACTGCAACGCCAGGTCCAGAGCCCTTGCCGACACCTCCCGGTCCGCCAAGATGTGCAGATCGGTGCTCTTTATTTGAACAAAGGAGGAGAGAAGACCATCGCCTTCATGGAGCGTCCGATAGGTCCGATCAACATACGACTCAGGATTTTTGACCTTGGCCCGTTTCACATGCCCTATCCTGGCGGACTCTAAGGTTTGTCCGTCGCTTTATCCGCCGGTTTTTTCGGGGTCCCGCCGGGGGCGAGATATTCTTTCACCGCGCCGATGGCGATTGCCGGCTTTTGCTGGATCAGGGTCTTTCGCAGCTCCTCGTTGCGGATCAGTTCCCTGGTCAGGTCCGCCGCCCCGTTGAGGGTCGGGCAGGTGACGCAGGTCCGCAGCATCTGGCTTTCCGGGGCAAGAATGGTCCCGAGGATGAGATGCATCAACACCACCAGGATAGCGGCCTTGGCAAAGCCGACCAGAGCGCCGAGCAAGTGATCGAACCACGAGGTGATCGTCAATTTGAGGACGTAGCCGAGGGCCTTGCCGACCAGCATCACC
>JBBRGP010000197.1:0-5452 GCA_038224105.1 Desulfobulbales bacterium
CCTCGCCGGAATCGACAGGATCAACGGTTTGGCGATTACTTTCCATGCAGCAGTCCCAGCTTTACGGTCTGCGCCTGGGGCTTGCCGACCCGGAAAGCGCGGTGGTGCTGGCCGAAGTCATCGCCAAGGAACCGCTCGGGCCGGTGGTCCGGCAGGGGGACGATGTCTGGTACAATATCGTCAAATGGTCGCTCTACGTGATGCTCAACGCCGAGGAGCTTGGGGTCAGTTCGAAAAACGTCGAAGAACAGCGGCTCAGCAACAGGCTCGAGGTGCGGAGACTGGTCGGACTTGAAGGGCCAGGGGGGGCGGGGCTCGGTCTGCGTAACGATTGGGCCCTGCAGATTATCCGGCAGGTGGGAAATTATGGCGAAATATTCGAGCGTAACTTTGGCCCCCGATCACCGCTCAAGATCGAGAGGGGCTTGAACAACCTCTGGAACCAGGGGGGGCTGCAATATGCTCCCCCGTTTCGCTGAACCGTTAAATGGCCATGGAGCCTTGGAGGGGTGCGATGAAAACGCAAATTATTTATTTCTTCATGATTTTAGTGGGGTGGAGCGGTCTGTTGTTCCTTGCCATGCCCGCTATGGCGGCTGAGGTGGCGGCCGAGGTGGCGACCGAGGCGCCGACCAAGTGGAACACGGCCGGCAAGGAGGTCGGCGAGGCGGCCAAGGCGGTCGGCGAGGCGACGAAGGAAAGCTGGGAAAAAGCCCGGGAAAAAACCGTCGAGACTTTTGGCAAGGCCAAGGAAAAGGGCGCCGAGGTGTGGGATAAAACCAAGGAAAAAAGTTCCGAGGTCGTCGAGAAAACCGCGGAAAAAACCGAAGAAGCAACCGAGGCCACCGCCGAAACCAGCAAAAACGTCTGGCAGAAGACCAAAGAAACGTCGGTTGACGCCATGGGTAAGACAAAGGCTAAAATCCACGAACTGACCGCGCCGGCGCCTGCCGAACCGGTGCCTCCCGCGCCTGCTCAGGCGGATTAGCGGTCCTCGAGGGCACGAGGCGGCAGCCCCGAAACAGAGGCTGCCGCCATATTCGGGCCGGGCGGCGGGTTTTGCCGCTACAGCTTCTGCCCCCGCCTCTCCTTGGGGATTGTTGTTTTGGTTAACATAAAGGGACTATAAAACTGTCATGGTGTCGAACAGCGACCCGGCCGCCTCGATTTTGCTTCGGTTGCCGATGATAGCCCGGTGACTTTTTGCCGCCATCGCCGCAAAGGCCGGGGCAAAACCGCGCAGATCGGCGAGGGTCGTGGCGGTTATTTCGAGCAGCCGCTGCCACTTGTACAGGGCGTCAATGCCGTTCAGGTAATCGTTTCTGGCGGTGGCCCCTTTGCCGGCGGCGCTCTGCAGCGGATCGAAATTGCCGTAGGTGCCGATGATCAGCTGCTCGAGGACTTTGTCCGGCAGGGTCAGCCCGGCCACCACCTCCGGTACGCCGTTATAGGCATCGTAGGTCTTTTTCACCTGGGGGTCACGGTAGCTGACATAGGCCAGATTGCCGGTTAATTGGCCGAACTGGATGAAGCAGCCGTAGGCGCCGCCCATCTGCCGCACGGTGTTCCAGAGGTAATCGCGGGAAAGGTAGGTCTTCAGGACCTCGAAGTGGCCGTTATAGCCGTCGGCGTTCTGCAGGAGATTGCCGCCCTGGACGGCATAAACCACTTCGGCCGAGGTGATGAAGGCCTCGTGGTCGGCCAGTTCCAGAGTCGGCGGAGGATAGCGGGTAAGCGGGGCGGTACTGAGGGAGTCGGCGATACAGCCGCCGACCTGCGCCAGGCGGGCGAGTTCATGGCTGTCGGCGGTTACCCCGAGCACCAGGTTGTGGCGATTGAACAGCAGTCGGGCGATTTTTTCCAGGGTGGCAAGAAACCCTTCCTCTCTCGCCTGATAATTCTGGGCGAGGTCCTTGACCGCCAGATACGAGGTCACCCCATTCACCGCCTCGTTGTAGCGCCCGGCCGAACTCAGATGGGCGAAGACCCGGGTCGAGGGGAGGTTGTATCCTTCACTGTGAGCGGCATGTTCGGCCCAGGCGAATTCCCGGCTGACGATCTCGCGAATCCTCACCCGGTCGGCAAAGGAGACCGAGGAGAAGACCTCGGCGAGGAGTTGCAGGGCCTGGTTGAGATAGTCCGGCAAACATTTCAGATGCAGCCAGAACACCGGCCTGGTTGACTCTGGTTGCTCTCTTTTGCTGTAAGTGGCGAGAGAGTGGGAAAACGCGCCGGTGCAGGTGGCGACTTCCTTGGCAAATTGCTGGTAGCTGAGCCTCTTGGTGCCGATTTCGGTGACGATGGTGCCGAAGAGATCGAGGAGCGGCAGGAAATCCGGCGGCAGACAGGAGAAATCGAGACCGACATCGAGATAGGAGATATGGTTGGTGGCCAACTCGCTGACCAGTACCTCCCGGCCGAACATCGTCGTCGGTTGGACGCTGTGAAAATCGACGGTGGTCGCCAGGTCGGCAAGCGACAATTGCGGCAAAAGAGCCAGCGTTGCCACGCTGTTTGGCTGCAGTTGCTCCTCCATCAATTCTCTGGTCCGGCTGATCCGGCTGTTTTTCTGTTCCTCGGTACTGGCCGCCTCGTAAGCCGCCAGCCGCTGCTCTTCCTCGGCCCTGGTTCTTTGTTGCTTGTCCGGATCGGGGCGGAGGGTGACGACCACGGTCGCCTTATTGTCGAGGAGATACTGCCTGATTAGTTGCTCGAAATAGCCCTCGTTCAGGGCCTGGTGGCGCAGGGAGCCGATGAGTTCTTCGTTCATCAGGTTGTCGATCGGGTCGGTATCGTATTTGAGTCCGGTCATGGCCTTGCTGAGCAGATCCAGCCCCCGCTGGGCCTTGCTGGCGTCTTCCCGGAGGTTGAACTCAAACTTGTTCAGTTCCGCCAGCACCAGGTCCCGGTCGAGGCCGTCCTCGACCATCTTTTGCAGGGTGGTCCGGTATAGTTCGAGAAAGGTGTCGCGGTGGGCGGCCTCGCTGCCGACCAGGTAGGTGATCATCAACGTCCTGCTGCACGAAGATGCCATGAAGAAGCCGCCGAAGTCCTTGCACAGCCCGCTGGAAACGATGGCGTTTTTCAGGGGCGAGCCGTCCGAATTGAAAAGGATGTTGGCGATGATCTGCAAGGCGGTATTCTCTTTGCGCATGGCGATGGTCGTGACATTGGCGCCGACGGCAAGAAAGGTTTTGCCGCTGATATCGCTCGAGTCGACGGCATAGCTGGCGCTGACGAATACCGGTTCCCGAGTCGGCAACCCCTCTTTGATTACGGCTTTGCGGCCGGGCGCCGCATAGGCGGATAAAAATCGGTTCTGGAGGAAATTGAGCTCGTCTTCCAGGGGGGCATCGCCGTAGACGAGAAAAATGCCGTTGCTCGGATGGTAGTGATCGGCATGGAACCGGCAAAACTGCTCATAGCTCAAATCCGGGATGCAGGCGGGATCTCCACCGGATTCGTGGGCATAGGTGGAGCCAGGCAGGAGGCCGGAAAAAATGTTGTGGAAGATATGGCGGATCGGATCGGAAAAGGCCCCTTTCATTTCGTTGTATACGACCCCCTGGAACTCGAGGGGCGCATTAAGCCCCTCCTGGTGATAATGCCAGCCTTCCTGCTCGAAGGTGCTCCTGGTCAACAGCGGATTGAAGACCACATCACAGTAGACGTCCATGATGTTGAAGTACTCTTTGAGGTTACGGGTGGCAAAGGGGTAGTAGGTGATGTCCGACCCGGTCATGGCGTTCAGAAAGGTGGTGAGGCCGCCCTTGTTGATCTCTCCGAAGACGTCCTTGACCGGATATTTTTTTGAGCCCATCAGCACCGAATGTTCGAGAATATGGGCCACGCCGGTGGAATCGGTGGGGACGGTATTGAAAGCGGCGGTGAAGGTTTTGTTGGGGTCGCTGTTCTTTATGGCCAGCAGGGGGCATTTAAGCAACTCGTGTTCGAAAATATAGACATCGGAGTCGATCTCCTGGAGAAAAGTGTGGGTCTTCAGGAGAAAACCCGCGTAGGTGGAGCCTTGGCTGAAAATCATGGGAAATCCTTGTTGAGGGTAAGTGGTGGATTGTTAAAATGTCTTTTCCGAGTCGAGAAGCAGGGTAACCGGACCGTCATTTATCAGATCGACGTCCATTTCCGCCTGGAACGTGCCGGTCGCCGCGCGGATTCCCCACCTTTCGACCTCGGCGATAAAATGGCGGTACAGCGGCAGGGCGATATCCGGGGTGGCCGCCGCCGAAAACCCGGGTCTTCTGCCTTTGCGGCAATCGCCGTAGAGGGTGAATTGTGAGACAGTAAGCATCTCGCCGGCGATGTCCGCAAGCGAGACGTTCATTTTTCCTTCCCGGTCGGCAAAAACCCGCAGCTGGACGATTTTATCGGCCAGCCACGTCGAATCGGCGGCGGTGTCCGCGGTCCGAATGCCCAGGAGAACGACCAGGCCTCTGCCGATTGTTGCCGTCGTCTTTCCGGCAATGGCGACGGAGGCCCGGCGCACGCGTTGTACCACTGCTCGCATCTTTTCTCCCCAAGCCCTTTTAAAATATCGGTATGTCCGCACCTCTGGGGGGAGACTGGAAAAGGCATCCCTCCGGGGCCGTGGAAACCCTTTCCGTTTATCGGGAGCGGGACCGTCCGAGCGACGCCGACGGATCGCTTCCTTCGTTGTAATAGCAAGAAATCATTTCATATTACAATAGTCAAATGGTATAATCATTTTCAATGCGTATTTACGGATGACCAATGGGGTGAAGAGAAGTTTGTGCGGGAAGGCCAATGATTAAACAACTTCAGAATATTGTAGAGCAGATGTCACGGGAGCTTCCGGGGATTTTAGCGGCGGCCGTCGTAACCGTCGAGGATGGGATGTCCATTGCCGAGGTTCGGCGGCGCGACGATATCGAAACCGCCGCCGCCGCCGCCTACCTCGCCTCGATCGTTAAATCGAACGCCAAAGCCATCAACCTCCTGGCCGATGACGAAGAGGTTGAAGATATCCTTATCACCACCCGCCAGTATCATTTCATTATCAAGCATGTTGACAGCCAGCCTTTTTTTATTTTTGTTATGACTTCCAAAGCGGAATGGCTGGGCAAGGCGAGACTCCTGATAAAAAAATATGAGGCGCAGTTTACCAGTTTTGCCAGTTATTTCGCCAGGAACTACCAGTAAGCGGCCGGTGTTTCCGCGATTTTTGACCGGGTTTCCCCCGAAAAACCTCGCCGATTCCGCTACAGATCAGCTATTTCCTTGATTTTTTTTGAGTTTTTCTTGATGCTGATTCTGATCCAGCCGAGGTTGGTTTCCTGATCGGCAACGATCACCAAAAAGGCATCATCACCAACCGGGGCAAACATTACCGGCCCATTGGCAAATTCATACATGGTCATTTTAAGATCTCCCTGACCAAGTTGGTTGCCCATTGACTCCGCTGATCCGAAACCCG
>JBBRGP010000198.1:0-5441 GCA_038224105.1 Desulfobulbales bacterium
TGTGCCGCGCAAGCAAGCGCAGCTTGATTGTGTGGTGCGCGGTGTCCGGTCAAGTACCTTGTTCTGGCGCAAAGCGCCGGGACAAGGTACTTGACGAAGTCAGCACCGCGGTTCTCGGCGACGCAGTCGCCGAGAACAAGTGATTAGCTGGACGGAATCGTCCAGCTAATATACGAAATAGTGTTGTTAACTATAAAAGCAAAAACCATACCAAGATTTACTATTTTTCACGATGTAAGAATGTTCAAAAATCCAATGGGCTTTTTGCCTCTTTCGCCGTCTTACACGGTATGCAGGGGTATAAATCATCGTCGTTCTCACATCGGTGTGCCTCAACATCGTTTGAATTTTCCGCATGTCGTAGTTAGCCTGTGAAAGATGTGTAGCGAAACTGTTATTGAGCAGGGTCGATCTCCGGCAGATTCAGGAGTATCTCGGTCCCACCAAGAATTGCTCCCTGGTTGCCGACGACGCGGTCGCCGCCAACCAGGGGGAATATCATACCCGCAAAACACCACACTCCATGCTCCGCAGGCAAGTCCCGTGACCGCGCAGGCCAGGCCTGGCCGCGCTCGGCTAATAATTTTCCAGGTGATGCCACTCCGCGTTCTCGAGCCAGTTGCCCGGTTCGGGTTTGGACACAAACTCGACGAGGTTGTCCATGATGCGGTAATGTTTATCCTCTTCTCTGGCGAGCATCTTCAGGAGCAGAACGGCCTGGGGGTCGGTGGTCTCCTCGGCTTTTTCAAGGTAGAATTTCCGGCTCTTCTCTTCAACATCGCGGGCCTTGCGGTAGGCGATGGTCTCGTCGGTGGTATCGACGGCGTAACCGGGCTCAAACTTCAGCTTGCCCGCCCGCATCTCTTCGAAGATGTTCTTGACATCGGCCAGCACATCCGAGTCGATTGCCGGCGGCAGGGCCACCTTCTCCCGCAGCCTTTTGATGATCTCATAGTGTTTAACCTCCTCATCGGCGAGCATGGTGAATATCTTTTTCAGGCCGATGTTTTTGCTTTTCTCGGCCAGCGCCCGATAATATGTTTCGCCATCTTTTTCCATCTGCATTGCAAAGGTATAAATATCCATCAACGGACCTCCATGGGCTGAATTGAAATAACAACAAAGGCAGCCGACCACAGGACGGCCGCCCGATCACCGGATACTCTGACTGGCCAGGCTGCTGATTACCGCCCTCATGAAGGCCGGCAGATCGTCGGGTCGGCGGCTGGTCACCAGGTTGCGGTCGACAACCACCTCCGCGTCGACAAATTCGGCGCCGGCATGCATCAGATCGTCTTTTATCGCAAAAAAACCGGTTACCTTACGGCCTTGCAGGATGTCGGCCGAGGCGAGCATCCAGCCGGCATGGCAGATCGCCGCCACCGTTTTCCCGGCCCGGTGCAGATCCCTGACGAGCTTGACCATCGCCTGGTGCCGGCGCATATGATCCGGAGCATAGCCGCCGGGAATGACAATGCCGTCATAATCCCCGGCCTCGATTTCGTTCATCCCTTTATCAGCCCGGGCGACGATACCGCTCTGGCCCTTATACTCGACGCCGGCCTCAGTCCCGACGACGCAGACGGCCGCCTCCTCCTCCTGCAGGCGGTAGTAGGGATACCAGAATTCCCGGTCGTTATAGAGGGTCTCGACCAGGATCACGACTTTTTTGCCTGTCAACATCATGTGTGCCTCCATGAAAAAAGGGGACTGAAAAAAGTGAAAAAAGGGGACCGATTTAATTAACGTTACTCTTTTTACAGTAAAGATTCAGATGATCATTCAAGAACAGCGATATGCGATCGACAACCTCGACCGGCCTCTCGTGATGAGGCACGTGGCCGCATCCTGCAAGAATAAACAATTGCGCGGCTCCCGTTACCCGCTGGCATATAAATTCAGGAAAAGCCATCGACCCGTATTCGTCTTGATCACCATGTATCGCCAGTACTGGACATTTCACCTGCCGAATAACCGGTTCAAGACTCCAATCCGTAAAGTCCGGGGAAAGCCAAACCTCCGTCCAGGCATTCAGAACCCATTGGGACTTATGACCGTGCCATTTGCCAAGCTTTTCGAACTGTCCCGGGTCTTCAAATTGCTTTTGAGCCTGTCTGATTCCGGCAAGGGTGCGGTCTTCAACGAAAGCCTGGGCGGATTCGGTTATTACCGCCTTGCACTGTTTCGGATACAAAGCCGCAATAAAAACCGACATCGCCCCGCCAACGCTATGCCCGAAAAGCACATATTCCGAAAAGCCTAAGGCGCTTCTGATAAACGGAAAGTATATCTCCGCTTCTTCTCGAATAAAGTTTATCCCCGGCAGTCCGTAACGCTCGCTCGACCGACCAAAGCCCAGTCGATCGTAGGCGACAATCGGACGCCCGAGAGCCTCGGTCAGCAGTTCCGGAAACTTACGCCACAGACCGATACAGCCGAGCGAGTCATGCAAGAGAATCACCGGGATTATATTGGAAATTATACCAGGAATCCATGTTCTGACAAAGATACTGCCGCCGGGTACCTCGACGGAAATGTTCGCTATTTTAATCTTTCCCATCTTCGCGGCAGTCCGACTCCCCTTTTATTTACCGAAAAACTTATAACCCCTTGTATGGCTGGCGGACCGGAACTGATAGCTCTAATAAAAACAAATTAGCGGAGTTTTACAACGACAATACCGCGCTTTCAAGAGGATCATGTCGAAGGTTCACGTCATGACCCGGTGTCGCCGGTTACCTCTGGCTGCGCATTGTCCGAAAATATTGTTGGGCAAAACAGTGTCAATTGTACAAAGTTTGTTTGCGGTGTAAGGTTGGAAGAACATCAATAACACCGAATATCAATAATAAATCTGTCCCCTTTTCCTGAGGAAACAAATGAACGGCAAACGTGTCGAGGAAAGCAGGGTTTTTATGGCGCAGGTGATGAATCCCCAGGATGCCAACCCGGCCGGCAATGTCCATGGCGGGGTGATCATGAAACTGATCGATACCGCCGCCGGTACCGTCGCGGTCCGCCATGCCCGGTCGAACGTGGTGACCGCCGCCATTGACCGTCTCGATTTCCACCAGCCGGTCTTTATCGGCGACCTCCTCACCCTCAAGGCGAGCCTCAATTTTGCCGGCCGGACCTCGATGGAGATCGGCGTGCGGGTCGAGGCGGAAAACTGTATGACCGGCGAGGTTCGCCACACCTCCTCGGCCTATCTGACTTTTGTCGCTCTCAATAAGACCGGGCAACCCCTGGAGGTACCTGCCCTTATTCTTGAGACGGATGGCGACAGGAGGAGAAACGAAGAGGCGAAGGCCCGGCGGGCCATACGCTCCCTCGAGAGGAAAAAGGAAAAGGAGGCCGGCCGGACAAACGCCGGCTGAGCCCCCCACCCGTATGCGGCCTGACCTCCGGCCGCTGTAGAGCATCAACTCCGCACCCGATAAGGACCAATCCGAATGCAGACAAAACCGATCAAGACCGTCGCCATTGTCGGTGCCGGCGCCATGGGGGCGGCGTATGCCTCGATGTTTTCCGAGGCCGGAAGTTTTTCCCCGTTTTTCGTGGCAGACGGCGAGAGATACCAGCGGCTGAAGGGGCAGCCCTTGACCGTCAACGGCAAGAATTATGCCATTGCCGCCGTGCAACCGGAAGAGGTCGGCGAGCCGGCCGATCTGGTTCTGGTCGCCCTGAAGCACCACCATCTCCCCGAGGCTCTGCCGGCTATTGCCGCCCTGGCCGGGCCGGAGACGACGATTCTTTCAGTGATGAACGGCCTTGAGAGCGAACGGATCATCGGCGCGGTCTGCGGCATGGACAAGATGGTCTACGCCATAGCGGTGGGTATTGACGCCGTCCGCGAGGGCGATCGCTTTGTCTATGCCAGACCCGGCAAGATCATCTTCGGGAAAGGCCCCGGGCAAAACGATGGCGGCCGGGTGGTCCGCCTCCGGGAAGGTCTGACCCGGGCGGCGATCCCCCATGAAATGCCTGCCGACATGATGCGGATCATGTGGTGGAAATTCATGATCAATGTAGGCATCAACCAGGCCTCGGCGGTGCTACGGGCTCCCTACGCGGTGTTTCATGCCTCGCCGGATGCGCGGGCCTTGATGCTGCTGTTGATGCGGGAGGTCTTGGCCCTCGCCGGCAAACGTTCCATCGATCTGACCGAGAAGGACCTGGAGGACTGGTTCGCCGTTCTCTCGACCCTGGCGCCCGGAGGCAAGACCTCGATGCTTCAGGACATAGAAGCGGGCAGGAAGACCGAAGTTGAAATCTTCGCCGGCAAGGTCGTGTCCCTGGGGGCCGAAACCGGGGTAGCAACCCCGGTCAACCAGGCGATTTTCCATATTATCAGAGCTATGGAGGATCGGGCGCGGATAGCTTAAAAATTCCATGCCCGGCTTCTTTCGGTAAGACTTCCAAAGGACGGGATTCGCTAGGAGGCTGGCAGTAATCTCTTCTTCCGCTGCCAGCGGATATAGACGGCGACGAGGACACCGCTGAAGACAACTACGCCGATTACCGCATGGTGGGAATATTTAACGATCAGTTCCTGGTTTTCGCCAATGACATAGCCGATCAGGGTCAGCACCGTACACCAGATTCCGGCGCCGAGCAGGGTGTAGAAGGAAAACCGCCAGTGGTTCATGCCGGCCAGGCCGGCGGGGAGGGAGATAAGATGCCGCACCACCGGCAGGAGTCTGCCGATGAAGGTTGAAATCTCGCCGTGTCTGAGGAAAAAGGACTCGACGCGGGCGAATTTTTCTTCGGTGATGAGGACGTATTTGCCGTATTTCAGGAGGAGTGGCCGCCCCAGGTAGCGGGCGGCAAAGTAGTTGGCGTAGGCGCCGGCAAGGCTGCCGACAGTACCACAGAGAATGGCGATCCCCATGTTCATCTTCCCCTCCGCCGCCCAGTAGCCGGCCGGAGGCATGATCAGTTCGCTGGGCAGCGGAATAATAGAACTTTCCATCGCCATAAGAAGAAAAATTCCGGGATAACCGAAGGTCAGTATGGTGTCCAGGAGCCAGGTGATAGTTGCGTGAATCATCGAAAACCTCGGGAAAAATGTACAAGTAAGCGGGCCGTTCTAACGAGCACGGAGGCATTGCCCGGGCGATTGCCGGTCAGTTCCCTGCCGTCTACCGTCACTCGCCGACGCCCATAACTTTCATCAGGAAAAAGCTGACCGCGGCGATCGCACCCGCCGCCGGAATGGTGGTAACCCAGGCCACCGTCAGGTTGGCGGCAAGCTCCCAGCGTACCGCCGAAAGGCGCTTGGCCGAGCCGACCCCGAAAATACAGGCGGTGATGGTGTGGGTTGTCGATACGGGCGCACCGACAAGCGAAGCTCCGGTGATGACCAGGGAGGCTGAAGTCTCCGCCGCAAAACCGTTGGTCGGTTCAAGTTTTGAGATGCGATGGCCCATGGTCTTGATGAT
>JBBRGP010000199.1:0-5423 GCA_038224105.1 Desulfobulbales bacterium
CATTGCCGATATAACCCGGCATCCCCTCACCTTTCCCGCCCCGCGCAGTGCCTCTTTGCAGGCCTTGGCCCGGGGCGAGACCGGCGGCATGCTGGCCCTGGCCTATTCAAGCATGCGCGGTTACGGCAACATTCATCCGACCCTTGGGGAATTGCGGGTCGGTTATCTGCCGCTGACGGTCCGTCATCCGGTCAGTGGCGAACCCTATGTTGTCGGCGAGGTGAAGGTCACCGAAGCCGAGGTCCTAGCGCGCATGGAGGGCAAGGACGGAATGCCGAAGTTCAGTCTCGGCTACGGCCTCTGTTTTGGCCAAAACGAAATCAAGGCGATTTCCATGGCGATCCTTGATCGTTCTACCCGGACGAAAGCCCCCAAGAACCCGGCCGAGGATCAGGAATTCGTCCTCTACCATACCGACGGCATTGAGGCCATGGGCTTTTGCAATCACTGGAAACTGCCACATTACGTAGATTTTCTCTCCGACCTTGATCGTCTCAGGAAATCCCAGGAACTGGCCCGCGCCGCAAACCGCAAGGAGGATATCGATGCCGCTGCATACATGGCCGAAAAATAGTGACCATCAAGACAACGACGAGGAACACCGGGTTGGTTATCCCTTTGGATTTATGGATGAAGGAGCCAAGAAAGAAATTCGTCGCGCCATCCTCAAGGCCGTCGCCATTCCCGGCTATCAGGTGCCCTACGGTTCGCGGGAAATGCCGATTGCCCGCGGCTGGGGAACAGGAGGACTGCAGATTACCCTGGCCCTTATCCAGCCGGATGACATCCTCAAGGTTATCGACCAAGGCTGTGACGGCAGTGTCAACGCCGTTAATATCAAGAAGTTCGTGGCCAAGGTCGCAGGGGTCACGGTGACGACCGATACCGCGGTGGCGACGATTATCCAGACCCGGCACCGCATTCCCGAGGAGCGTATGACCGACCAGCAGATTCTCGTTCTCCAGGTGCCCTATCCGGAAGCCCTGCGCGAGGTGGAACCATCGGAAATGGAGACCCGCCGCATGCACGCCGAGGCCGACTACAGCCGGATGTGGCTGTACCTGTATGAAGATATCGTCCGTTATGGCGAAATCACCATCAGCTACCGCTATCCGGTAACGGTAAACGGCCGATATATCACCGACCCCAGCCCCATTCCCCGCTGGGACGTGCCGAAACTGCATATGGCCGACACCCTCTTTCTCTTTGGCGCCGGGCGAGAAAAAAGGATTTATGCCATTCCACCGCATACCGCCGTTGTCCCCCTGGAGTTTGAAGACCACCCTTTCAGGACCGAGGATTTTGCAGGCAAATCATGTGCCCGCTGCGGTGCCAGCGACAGTTTTCTCGATGAAGTAATCGACAACACACAAGGGATACGCAGTTTTTTTTGTTCCGATTCGGGATATTGCGACAAAAGGAGAGAAAAATGCAGCCGCTGATTCGCATTCGCGGTCTCACCAAACGCTTCGGGAGCGGCTGTGACCGCTGCCTTGATGAAACCGGCCCTGAGCATGATACCAATCTCTGCCCCCATTGCGGCTCGGTGCTGGCCTGCAACGATCTCTCCTTCGACCTCTTTCCGGGCGAAGCTCTGGGCGTGGTCGGCGAGAGTGGTTCAGGCAAGAGTACCTTGGTGCGGTTGCTGCATTTTGAATGGGAGGCCAGCGCCGGGAGCATGGAGGTACACCGCTCCGCTGTCGGTTCACACCTGTTGGCGGAGATGTTTCCCGACAACGGCGACTACAGCAAAAATTTGCTTTTATTAAGCCACTTTCAAAGAAGACAGATGCGAAATGCCTTGATGGGCATTGTCTATCAGAACCCGCACCTTGGCCTCCGAATGGGGATCAGCTCAGGCGGCAATATCGCCGAGAGACTTCTCGGCGCCGGCTGGCGAAACATTGCCAAGATGCGTCGGCGAGCGGCAGAACTGCTTGAAAAAACTGAAATTCCCGTACAGCGAATGGATGAGCCTCCGGCAAACTTCAGCGGCGGCATGCAGCAACGGGTGCAGATTGACAAGGCCCTGTCGAACAATCCGTTGATCCTCTTCCTCGATGAGGTCACCACCGGCCTTGATCTTTCCGTCCAGGCCCGGGTTCTCGATCTCATCAGAAATCTGCGCAGCGAATTTAAGCTGTCGATGCTCGTTGTCTCCCATGACCTCGGGGTTATCAATCTCCTTTGTCAACGCACCATGGTAATGAAAGCCGGCCATATCGTCGAAGACGGCCTGACCGACCAAATTCTCCAGGACCCGCAGCATCGCTATACCCAACTTCTCGTCGCCTCCCAATTGTAGAAAAGGAAAGGAGCTTCAGTGATTACCGTAGAAAATCTTACAAAGACCTTCACCCTGCACATCCTTGGTGAAAAGAAAATCGAGGCCTGCCACGATGTCTCCTTCGGCGTTCCGCCGGGAGGCTTTCTTGGCCTTGCCGGACCGAGCGGGGCGGGTAAAAGCACGGTGTTAAAATGTATGTACCGTACCTATCTCGCCGGCAGCGGCGCAATCCACTACCAATCGTCGGCATACGGCATGGTCGATCTCGCGACCTTGTCGGACCAGGCGGTTATCGATATTCGCCACCGGGAGATGGGCTATGTGAGCCAGTTTCTGAAAGTCATCCCCCGGGTTTCCGCCCTTGATGTGGTTATGGAGCCGATTCTCAGCCGTAACGGAGTAACCCGAGATGTCGCCCGTAAAAGGGCCGTCAGTCTCTTGGAACGGTTGCGCATACCCACCCACCTCTTCGATGCCTATCCGGCAACCTTCAGCGGCGGTGAACAACAGCGGGTCAACATCGCCCGGGCGGTCAGTTGGAGGCCGCGCCTCCTCCTGCTCGATGAGCCGACCGCCTCCCTCGACCAGGATTCGGTGGGGATCGTCCTCGACATTCTCAAGGAACTGCGGCAGGAAGGCACGACGATGATCGGGATTTTCCATGACCCGGCCCTGCTGCAATCGGTGACCGATTCGGTGTATCATATCAGCTAAGCCGTTGTAAAAAAATATCAGAACAATCACTTTGGAGAACTCTTTATGCAGGACCGTTTTGTGATCATCAACGCCCACGTGGTTACCCCGGAAGGGGTCAGGCAAAATGCCTCGCTGCAGGTTGAAGATGGCCGGATCGTCAAGATCGCCGACTCTGCTGTCAACGGCAGCCGAGTCATTGACGCGGCCGGCAATTTTCTTTTTCCCGGCTTTATTGATATCCATTCCGACGCCATCGAAAAGGGCATCGAACCCCGTCCCAACACCTTTTTTCCGGTGGACATTGCCGTCTATGAGCTTGACAAGAAAATCGCTGCCTGCGGCATAACCACCATGTATCACTCGCTTTCCTTTGCCGAGCTTGAGGTAGGGTTGCGCAATAACAACACCGCGGCGACCATCATCCGTGAGATTAATACCTTGCTTAAAAAGCTGAAAGTGCATACCAAGATTCATGCCCGCTTCGAAATCACCGATCTCGGCGCAGTGCCGTTTCTCCAAGGCTTAATCAAGGATGGGCAGATCAATCTCCTCTCCTTTATGGATCACTCCCCCGGTCAGGGCCAGTTCCGTGACATCCTCGCCTTCAAGAGCTATTACGGCCCGGTCTACGCTAAGAGCGATGCCGAGATGGACCATATCATTGAACGAAAACTTGAGGCGAAAAAGAGCCATGCTCCGGTGATTATTGCCGATATGATAAAAATCTGCCGGGAGCACGACATCGCCATCGCCTCGCATGACGACGATTCGCGGGAAAAGATCCACTGGCTGAAAGAAATGAACATCGGCATGACCGAATTTCCGGTCAATATTGAGGCGGTCCGCGCCGCCAAGGAGCTTGGGGTCAGCATCTGCCTCGGTTCGCCGAATGTCGTGCGTGGCCAGTCGCAAGCCAAAAATCTCAGTGCCCGCGAGGCGATAAGTTGGGGCTTTGGCGATATCCTCTGTTCCGATTATTCGCCGATGACCCTGTTGCACGCGGTGCTGACCCTGGAAAGGCTCGGCATCCTCCCCCTACACGAGGCACTGAAAATGGTCAGCCTCAATCCGGCCCGGGCGGTCGGCATCGACCTGGAGACCGGTTCCCTGGAAGAAGGTAAGGCTGCGGATATGGTGTTGGTCGATCACTCCGACGATTTTCCGAGAGTCCTAAAGACCTTTGTCGGCGGACGGGAGGTTTTTGCCACATGTTAAAGATCGGAAGCAATATCAACGAAGTGCGGGTTGATGGCAGTTTAAATGCTCTGCAGCGCGACCTGACCGCATTTCTGGGGTTTGGCCTAACTGCCGCCGAGATCTCGGTGCACGGCCTTGATGCGATAAAAAACGGGTGCCTTGACCGTCGAAGAACCGCCGAAATAGAAAAAATCCTCAGTGATTTCCCACTCGCCTACAGTACCCACGCCCCCAATCCCCTCAACCTCATGGACCGTCGCTGTCCTGAGATGCACCGCGACGTACTCCTCGCCTCGCTTGAATTCACCGCGATCATCGGTGCATCCTGCATGGTTTACCACCCCGGGCGGTACCTGCCGGAAGAAAAATTTGCCAGCCACGGCCCTTTGTCGCTGCCGCCAGGGGAACAGCAACCACTTCTCGACCAAGAAGCGGAGCTTCTTCAGGCTGTCGCCGCGGCCTTTCCAGACACGACCATCGCCATGGAGAACGCCCGCCCCTATCTGCATCACTCACCCTACTGTTATGCGGAAATCCCCCAGGTACTCACCGAGCAAATCCGCCGGATAAACCGCGATAATGTGCGAATGAACCTCGATTTCGGCCATCTCCATCTTTCCGCCAAGTTTTATGGCCTGGATATGCTTGCCGAGATTCGCAGCGCAGCTCCATTAATTGCCCATTGCCACGTCCATGACAATTTCGGCCATTCGGTCTATGCCGGCGAAAAAATTCAGACCCACCAGCTCCCTTTCGGCAGAGGCGATTCGCATATGCCGGTCGGTTGGGGCAATATCCCATTTAGCTCCCTGTTTGCCGAATTTATCCATGGCTACGATGGACTGCTGATCTGTGAACTGCGCAGTCGGTATTTCGAACACACCGGGGAAGCGGCAAAAAATCTTGCCTCAATCCTGCAATCATTCGGTATTTGATGGCGAAAGTCGCTCGCCACAAATATGCAAAATATATATTTTAAAATGAAGGGGTTATAGCAATTTGTAATTCCGAACGCAGCCCTAACCGAAATATAATCATAATCTAACGGAATCCTAATATCCTTCCTGTATTCAACAGCCCACCAAGAAACTCTTTTACAGGTGAGCCTCTTGCAAAATGAGAATTTTCGTTCAAAATCAAGGCATGCGAATAATTTTACCGCAGGCATATAGTTAATATTCCGAGGATAAAATTTTGAGCATAACGCAGAGTTTGGGCGAAAAGGCCATTTTGCAAGAGGCTC
>JBBRGP010000200.1:0-5410 GCA_038224105.1 Desulfobulbales bacterium
GACTCTTTTTTCCTCGCCTCTCGCCAGGAAATTCGATATTCCCCACCGTCCAGGCAAAGTCCGCTTCCTCTTCAAGAAAAAGATACCTTTGTCCTCTCTCCGAATCGACCCGGAAGATCTCGACGAAGTGGACGAAATCACCGATGACACCGTCAAATTCAGGGTCCGGCTGGTCACCAGAAACCGGGAGGGAGAGCCCTTTGCCATCCTCATCGCCAAACCCCTGCCCTTTCTTGATCTGGAACTGCGCGAACTCTTAACGGGGATTGCCTCCGGCCTTGTCGCGACGACTGCGCTCATCGTCCTGGCAAGTTATTTTCTGGCCGGCAGACTGCTCAGGCCACTTGCAACAATCAACAGGGATATCAAGGAAATCCGCGACAATTCGCTGGACCGGCGGATTGCCCAAAGCTCCAGCAGGGACGAGTTGCACACCCTGGCCAGCTCTCTGAACTCGATGTTCGATCGCCTGCAGCACTCCTTTGGTCGGCAAAAGGAATTTATCGGCAACGCCGCCCACGAACTGCAAAGTCCCCTGACCATCCTCATGCTCGGCCATGAGGAAATGCTCGCCATCGGACCACCGGCTGCCATCGGCGCGGAACTGGAAAAGCAGCTCAATACCCTGCACCGCCTCAGCAAACTGGTGCGCAATCTTCTCGAGGTTTCCCGGCTTGAGCAGGAAGAAACATGCCCTCGCGAACCGATGCGAATCGGTGCGCTCGTCACCCGAGTTCTTGACGATTACCGGGAGATCCTTCTGGCAAGAGATATCACCGTCAAGACCGAGATCAAAGAAACCATTTTCTCCGGCGACCCGGACAAAATTCTCCGACTCCTCATCAACCTCCTCGACAACGCCATAAAATACAACGCCGAAAGGGCAGGCGTCATCAGGGTTGCACTCGGGAGGAACCAGGATCAGGTACTCCTTACTGTCGCCAATACCGGCCCGGAGATCCCTGCCGGAGACCTGCCGAGGATTTTCGACCAGTTTTATCGAGTGGAAAAATCCCGCTCCCAGGCCTTGGGCGGAGCAGGCCTCGGCTTGACCATCGTTCATCGAATCGTCGAACTGCACGGCGGCACTATTGCCGTGCGGAGCACCGACGGTTGGACGACCTGCACCGTCATCCTGCCGGAGAAAACTGGGGGCATGTTTTAGCCATGAGCAGCCGCCGATACCCGGCCACGAAAAGCGCCAGGTACTAAAGAGCTTCAGTCAGGTCGAACCTTGCCGAGGGCTGACTGTCCGGCCTTTACCACCGAAAAGGAGATCCCAATGAGGATATCGTCCGCGGTCCAAGGAAGATGGAGCAGGATTATTGGGGTTGCTGGCTGTTGCGGCAAGTCTCTTCGGCTGTGCCGGCTGTGTCGGGCTCAGCGAGCCGGAGATGAGAGATTTGGCTGTTTCGGCAGCGTCTGCCGGCTATCTCACACCGGCAGCGATTCCCAGCAGCGTCGCCCTGCTGCCCCTTCCTCCCGCCGCCGGCTCAGCTGCCCTGGCGCTCGACCTGGAGATCAGCCAGAGAAGTTTGACCCTGCGCGAGACCCCGCGCTGGAACCTCGCGATTGCCGACGCCGATCTGCGTTTTCCCCACGCCGCCGGCACCTTCTCCTGCGCCTTGAATACCGCGATCCCCGAGGCCGATGCGCCGCATCTCTACCGGCTGCTGCGCCGGACGCTGGTCGACATAGGCCGATCCACCGCCACCGCCAAACAAAAATATCTGCGTCCCCGGTCCTTCATGACCAACAACGAGCCCCTGTGCACGCCGGATGCCAAAGTCAGGCTGGAAAAAGACGGTTCGTATCCGTCCGGCCATTCGGCAGTCGGCAGGGGCTGGGCGCTGATCCTCGCCGAGATCTCGCCGGAGCGGACCGATGCCATCCTTGCCAGAGGCCGCGCCTTTGGCGAGAACCGCAACCTCTGCAATGTCCACTGGCATAGCGATGTCGCCCAGGGCCGGATGATCGCCGCCGGCACCGTCGCCAGACTGCACGCCGACCCCGGCTTCCAGACCGATCTGGCGGCCGCCAAACTCGAACTCGTCGGCCTCAGCCAAAAAGGGCTGAAACCCGACCGCGATTGCCGCGCCGAAGCCGCGGCCCTGGCGCTCCAACCGCCTCTGGCACCGTGACCTGTACGAATCGCTTTGGGGCTCACGGCTCGGTGATAAATTCAAAAATGGAGTATCCATTTAACGCAAGCGACCCCTAGATATTGTGTTGTCAACTTAGGCGGATGAATATTGTGGCCACTGCGGCAGGCACGCCAACAACTCGGCATCGCTTAAATTGTTGTTCTCGATGCGCACCGCCCCCAGGTAGGTCATGCCGATCCAGGCCAGGAAATTTTCGATACGTTCGGAGCGGTGCGGATCCTTGGCCATATAGCGATCGAAATAGTCGGCGGTGCCGCGGCGGAGACGATCCTGCATGCGCTCCACCCTGACCTGATGATCGATGTCGAGAACCACGGTGCGCGCCCCGGTCATCGGCACCAGCGCCCGCAGGGTCCGTTCGACCATCGCCGGCATTTTGACGTCCTCGCTCCTCTCGTAAAGATGGCCGAGACCAAAGGCCAGCAACCGGAGACCGGTATGACTGACGACAATGACCGAGCCGTCGCCGGGCCGGCGAAAACGCCGGATATCCGTGGCAACGAGGAGGGATATCACATAGGGAAGGAGTCGGCAGTGGAGGGGTAAGGTCACGAGAAAGATCCATTCCAGCCAGAGGTTGAGCAAAGTTTTGTTCTCCGAACTCCGCCGCTGATTGGCTGTGGCGCTTAACCTGCCGCGCCGCCGCTCCACCTTCAGCCCGGTTGCCACGGCGGCATCGGTCAGAACATTGGCAAAATGATCCTTGCCGGCGAGATCGGTGCCGAGAATCAGCAATGTTTCTGGAAAATTTCTCAATAATTGCCGGTGGTTGTTTGTCTTCATGGGGTATCGCTACCAATCAATATATCAGATGGAAAATCCGGGCAAATGTGCCAGCCCAGACTTTCTCCTGGCGGCCGGCACTTCTCTGAAAAGCATTCTACGAAGTGGAAAATCGAACAATGTGAGTACCTGCCAGTTTTTTTATTTTTCCCCTTCCTGCCAACCGAGAATACCTCCTTGGAGAAATTGGACACGAGGATGGCTTTTTTGCAGGGTGTCTGCAGCAGATTGACTCACCGATCCCCCTTTAACACAGTAAACAATCAGGTCTTGATCTTGTGGTACTGTTTTACTCCATTCTTCTACTTTTTCTGGATCCATCCATGTCGCCCCTGCAATCATTTCCGGCGATTTCTCGAAATCTGTCTTTCTTCTCACGTCAATCACACAAACATTTGCCCGATCAGCAACTCTATTTTTCAATTCTGCAACCGTGATAGCTGTAACCATATGTTTTCTCCCTCATAAAATGCAATATTAAAGGTGTCAAAAGGCAAGAAGATGCCAGAGCAATCCCGCTCCACCTGCCCCTGCTATTATAGTAATCATTCCGACTTTATAAAATTGCATCAAAGAAAATGACACAATGGCAAGGATTGCGGAAAACCAGGCAAAACCTTCTGTCGGAAAGAGAACATGGGTTCCGAACCACACGCCAAGATTCAATACGACGCCGACAACGGCAGGGGTAATGGTTGCCAGTGCCGCGGACATTTTGGTGTTTCCGGCAAGTCTTTCAATATACGGAGCACCAAGGAAGATGAACAGGAAACTTGGGAGAAATGTAAAATACGTGGCCACCAGCGAGCCTGTGATGCACCCCAGGAAGGGCCCCAGCGATCCGGGATGATTCCAGCCAGCCAGAAAACCGACAAACTGGACAACCATGATCAGCGGGCCGGGAGTCGTTTCGGCCAGGCCAAGTCCATCCATCATCTGCAGACTGGCCAGCCAGCCGTACTGTTCAACCCCGGCCTGGGCAATATAGCCCAGCAGTGAATAGGCACCGCCAAAGGTAAGAAACGCAGCTTTGGTAAAAAAGAACGCCTCCTTGGCAAAAATAGAACCAGGCAGCAACAGATAGAGTGCCAGAAACGGGATCCCCCATAGCGCTACGAACATGACAACCAGCATCGCGTTTCGCGCAAAAGGTGACTCTGTCTTACTGTTCATTGCCTTGTCCGCAGGAAATGTGCTGTTAACCAGTGGCGCAGCGCCACCTTGCTTTTTACTAACCAGGAAAAGGTTGGGCGCAAACTGGCTGCCAACTATACCGATGATGCCGACGGTCAGAATCAGGACGGGGAATGGCATTTCAAGAAAATAGGTGACCAGAAAGGAGGTCGCGGCCAAAGCAATCAGCATGTTGTTTTTTAAGGATTTTTTCCCGATCTTGATCACGGCACCAAGCACGATGGCAAGCACTGCTGCCTTAAGACCGACAAAAATCGCGGCCACCCACGGCAAAGTGCCATAGGAGATGTAAACGTAACTGAGGCCAAAGAGTATAAAAACCGAGGGGAGCACAAAGAGCACCCCGGCAACAATGCCGCCTTTGGTCTTGTGGAGAAGCCAGCCGATGTAGATCGCCAGTTGCTGGGCTTCCGGACCCGGCAGCAACATGCAGTAGTTGAGAGCATGGAGAAACTTATCATTACTGATCCACTTTTTCTGATCAACGAGTTCCTGATGCATGATGGCGATTTGTCCGGCGGGACCGCCAAAACTGATCCAGCCAAGCTTCAACCAGAAAAGAAACGCTTCCATAAAGGGTGGGGCAACCGTTTCCGATGGATCATGTGGAGAATGCGATTCTTGATGTTCCATATATCGTCTCAGTGGTTTGTCTGTACGTCCTTGAACATTTTGTACAGATACAGGTCATAGAGTATCTTCAAGCCTCCGGCCACAAAGAACGGAGCACTGAAAAACAGAGGGTTGGCCATAAGAACACCGGCTAAAACCGGAGAGGATGCAGCCCCGACTGATCGAGCAACATTGGTGATTCCTGACGCAGCTGTCCTTTCCCCAGGTTCGACTACCGACATAATGAAAGACTGTCTGGCCGGGACGTCCATTTGTGAAATGCTCGCTCGAAGAAGCAGAACAGTTATGGCCAGCCAGAGACTTGGCATAAGCGGCACAAGACCGAGAAGGATATTGGACGGTATGTGCGTGAACACCATTGTTCTCACAAGTCCAATACAGGCTGCTATTTTCGTGGCAAGGAGCGCTGAAACCCCTGCCAGGAGGTTGGCCCCGAAAAAAATAGTGCCGAGCACTCTCTCATCAACTCCATACACTACATGGAACCACCAGGCCACCATGCTTTGTACCACAAATCCACCGGCAAACGCGTCAACGGCAAAGAGGCTACTCAGTTTAAAGACAATGCCCTTTGAACGGTGTAGCCCGAAATTGAATCGTTTCGGAGCTTTCGTATCGATATCAGCTGCCGGGTA
>JBBRGP010000201.1:0-5407 GCA_038224105.1 Desulfobulbales bacterium
GCCAGGCAGTGACCCTCTGCCGCTTGCCGATGAGGAGTTGCGGGTCGGATCCTATGGCGCCATGATCGAAGGAACGTGCTCCAGCGATCAGCCTGCCGAGGGCCTCAGGACCCTGCTCGGCAGCAGTACGGTCTTGACGCCTTATGGCATCCGGCCGGGTGCCCTCTGTTTTTTCAAAACCCAGATTGCCCTGCGCCGGAAATAGCCGATCGGAATCGCCGTCGACAGGCGTCTCATCCGCCCAAAGCGAGATTCAAGGTTTTTTCCAGTTCGGCCATCGTAAACGGTTTGCCGAGAAAGGCCTGGGGGCGCTCGACATGGTCGCCCTTCATGACCTGATTCTCGCTGTATCCGCTGGCAAGAATCACCGGAAGCCCAGGGTTTAAAAGGCGCAGGGCTTGAAGGAGGTCCCAGCCGGTCATCCCTGACATGGCGACATCGGTGATGACACAGCCGATCCGCTGCTCATGGTTGCGGTAAAGAGCCAAGGCTTCCTTGCCATCTTTGGCGGAAACAACCCGGAAATTGAGGCGTTCCAGCATAATTGTGGCCATATTGCGGACCATCTCCTGATCATCGACGAGTAGCACGGTTATCCCGGCCTTGTCGTCCGGTGATTTTTTCTCCCGGTCGCTTTGCTCCGCGATATTCTCAGCAACCAGCGGAAGATAGACCCGGAAAACGCTGCCCCGGCCTAAACTACTTTCGACGGCGAGGCACCCGCCCCACGACTTAATGATCCCGAGGATAACTGGAATCCCCAAGCCCCGGCCGGTAAACTTGGTGGTGAAGAAGGGATCGAAGATCTGGTCCAGCGCTTCCTCGGTCATCCCGCAACCGCTGTCGGCCACCTCCAGGCAGGCAAATTTTTCGACCGCCGGAATCGCATCCGGGGGGTTGATGTGTATTTGGGGGAGATCGGCCGCGGCGATGACGCTGGTCGTCAGAGAAATCCTGCCCGGAACACTGTCGATCGCTTCCCGGCCATTGGTAATCAAATTCGCAAGAACTTGCTGCATCTGTTTAACGTCGGCGCGCACCAGCAGCCCCGACGATCGAAAGGTGGTCAAGATGACGACATTGCTCGGCGTGGTATGTTGCAACAAGGGCAGATACTGACGGCAAACCTCCGAGAGATCGACTAATTGAGGCGTTACGCTATCCTTGCCGAGATAGGTCAGCATCAGTCGGCTTATTTCCGATGCCCGCCAGGCGGCCTGCAAGGCGGTACTCAGGTTGCTCCGCGGTGGCAAATCGTCGGGTAGATCGCTGAGAGCCATTTCCAGGCTGCCGATAACGACGCTGAGATGATTGTTGAAGAGGTGGGCGATGGCCCCGGCCATCCGGCCGAGACTTTTGGCCTTGCGAAGCTGCCGGGTTTTTTCTTCGAGCAGGGTCCGCTCCGCCTCCGCCCGCTTGCGGGCGGTGATGTCGTGGACAATCGAAAAGAGCAGCACCTCCCCCTTGATGATCAAAGGACCGACATAGACCTCGACATCGCAGAGGGTATCGTCGGCCTTACGATGTTTTAACAAAAAGGCGTTCCGTTTTTCGGATCGTGCCGCCACCATTTCGGCAAAGACTTCCTCGCGCGTCAAGATGTTAATTTCATCGATTCGCTTCTCCATCAGCTGTTCACGGTTCCAGCCGTAAAAGATGCAGGCGGCGGGATTGGCATCCCTGATGGCACCGGATCCCGGATCGGTCAGAAGCATGACGGTATGCTTGTTTTCAAAGAGCATTCTGTACCGCGTCTCACTCTCGCGCAGGGCCTCCGCCGTGCTCTTCATCCTGATTCGGTACACGGCGAGACAGATCAACAGGGAGAAGGCGATAAACCAAAGGAGTGTTAGGAGAATGTTGCCGGTGCTTCGGCCAAGGGCGGAGATTTGACCACGCATCTCGCTGCGCAGCAGGAGCTCCGGCTGGTTCTCGATATCAACCTGGGCCTGATACAGGAATCCCTCCCGAAATTGCATTGGTAGCGACGAACCGTTCGCGGCAGCATCGGCAAACAAGGCCTGTTCGGTGGAAGTCAACCACGGTTCATCGTTGCGGAGCAGGGTAAAGTGAACGCCGACTCTTTCGGCAAGAGCTGCACGAGTGTCCCGGGTGAGGAATCGCCCCATGATCAGGACGCCACGGGGCGGACCCTGCTCCTGGGTAGTGAGGATCGGCCGGGCGACCAGCAGAAGGATGCCCTGATTGGTAGGAAGCAACCCTTCCTTCTTTTTTTCAGAGGAAAAAATCAAGGGTAAAGCCGACAACAGGGGCAGCTTCCCGGCAAAGAAGGTAGTGAAGGGAAGCTGGCGGTCAAGATCGGGATGATAATTGCCGTGCAGCAGATTGGTGCCATCCCCGTCAAGGATGACAAGCAGATCGACACGGCAGTTTTTCGAGAGCAGGGCCGGATCGGGGTATTTCGATTCGACGAAATCGTCGTTGCGCTGCTCGGTGAACCGGTAGACATCGTCCCAACTTGACCAGTCGCTGGCTAAACTTGACAGACTGCTGAGCTCGTGGGCGATTTCCAGCTTGACGTGCTCGTTGTCCTCAATGGCCTGCTGCCGCTCCAAAGTCAGGAAGGTTGGCTGAATGATGCGGGAATCAATCCCCCAGAGGAGCATCGTCACGATGATCAGGCCGAGAAGGACAGTCGTTGCGCCTTCGCCAAGTTTCGTAACAGATGGTTTCCCCATGGACTGTTCTCCTCCGGCGACAGGTGTAAGGGCGGTTAAGCATTGATATTATTCTTTCACTATATTGGCAGAAGGATAACAATGTCAATCGCCAAATCAGGAAAAGGGGATCCCTGAACGATGCTCAAACATTGCGTTTTTCCGTCCGCAACTGCCACCAGCAGCTGGCCGACATGCCGACCACCAGGGATGCCAGCCAGACGAGGCGGCCTTGATAGCGATCATGGGGATTGGAAAGTGCTCCGCAGATAAAAGCGTTGCCGAGAAGGGCCAGCAGCATGAAAACCGCTGCCGCCGCCAGATCATGGCGTCCGGACCGCAGGCCCCAGCCGATGACCAGCAACAGACCGAGACCCGACAGATGGGCCACCGGGACATGGACCCGATTGACGATACCAATAAATGATTCGGTGAGTTGCCCCCGCTGCTGCCGCGCTGCATTGAACGATGCAGCAGTGCCGGGGGGGAGGCGGTTGGTGAAAACATTTCTCGTATCGTTATGAATTTCCGTCAGCTGATCACCGGTCTTGACCATGACCATCTGCTGGGCAGTGGCGCGCAACGCCGTCAAGACGACATCCCCGGGATAGGCTTTAAGTGCTTCTTTTACCAGATAGCCCAATTCGGCGTCAGCGGTCCCCCTCCATTCCCCGATCGCCCGAAACGCTGATTTTTCCCCCCAGAGAAATTCATCCCCGGTCTCGGGAATGCGGTCCTGGAGGCCGCACAGTTTGATGCCGGGGACAGGGCAATGCTCGGCCAGCCAGCGCTGGGCGATGCCGGCCTGTACCAGCCGCCCGAAGAGATAAGCAGGACCTCCGGGCGTATAGACCGCTTTGCCGACCAGAGCCAGATGGAGCATCGGCATCAACACCAGGCCGGCGACCACCACCGCTGTCGGCGGCAGCCAGTGCACTGAAAGTTTCCAGCCTCGCCCGGGCAAAGCCAACCATGCCAGCAGGGTCAGCGCCACCAGGCCGATGGCGAGAGCCAGGCCCGACATGTGCGACAGCAGACCGAGCAGGCCGGCCGCCGCCAGGCCGGCCCGTTCGAGCGCCCCCAGTCTTGGCCAGTGGAACCCCAGGAGCCAGAGCGCCAACACCACTACCGGCACCAGGCCATCAGGCATCAGCTGGCTGGTGTACCAGGAAATGCCGGTCAACAATCCCAGCCCGGCACAAAACACTGCCGTAGTACGCGGACCCGCCGGCAGGTCATGGCAGCGCAGCATCAGGTGAATCTGCCAGATGACGAAGAGCGCCTGGAGCAGCACCGGTCCATAAAAGGACCACCAACCAACCGAGGATATCCACAGAAACAGGCCATAGAAAAGGGAGCGTCCAGGCAGGAGGTTCATTTCCAGGACCCGGTTGACATACCCGCCGGTATCAAAAAATACCAGGGGGAAACCATTGCCGAGGGCCGGCGCCAATAATACCGCGACACTGAAGACCAGGGAGAGCGTCCAGGCAAAACCGATCGTTATATGGCCAGAAGCGGCTTTTCCGAACGCTAGGGCGGACGTCGAAATTGTCATCGGATTGTTCCCTTGGAAAGTCCTTTTCCCGGCGTCCGGCATTGTTACCTGGTGCAAAAGACCAAGGCAGGGATGCGAGCCGGGCAGCGCCGAAGATTTGCTGGTATTAACGATGGCAGAGGCAGAGGCGATAAACGTTAAAGAACTATCTTTTCCTTCCGGCTTTGGCAAGGTTTTTCTCGCCATCCCGCCGTCCCCCGGGACGTCTTTCCCGGAATTCCCCAGCGCC
Organism: Desulfobulbales bacterium; assembly: GCA_038224105.1. Taxonomy (GTDB): domain Bacteria; phylum Desulfobacterota; class Desulfobulbia; order Desulfobulbales; family Desulfocapsaceae; genus Desulforhopalus_A. The sequence continues at coordinate 4,466 of JBBRGP010000201.1, forward strand.
GACCGCTACTGCTTGCACACCGGCTGCTATCTCTGGTATTATTGAACCAAGAATAAAAACTGACTTTCTTCCCTGCACCTCCGGGAATCCATACCAGAGCACCTGGACACTGCCATGGTTGAGATGACATTATGCGATGTCGATGCCTATGAAGCCTACATTAATCGGGAATTGAGCTGGCTGTCCTTCGCCAGAAGGGTTCTGGAAATCGCCGAGGACACCTCCCAACCGCTGCTCGAACGGGTGAAATTCGCCGGCATCATGGGGATGATTCTCGACGAGTTCGTCATGAAAAGGATGGGCGGACTGCACCAGAAAATCCGCAGCAAACCGCAGAAACAGAGCTATGACGGTCTCATTCCCAGTGAGGAACTGGCGCTGTGCCAGGAGGAACTGCAGCGGCAGATGGAAATCCTCAGCAACCTCTTTGCCGATTCCCTGCGCCCGGCCCTCGAAGAGCAAAGTATATTTCTCCCGTCCTACAGCCTCCTGGCGGAAGAAGATAAAGAGTTTTTAACGAGGCACTTTGAAGACTCCGTCCTGCCCATCCTCACCCCCCTGGCCGTCGATGCCGCCCATCCGTTCCCGTTCATCAGCAATCTCAGCCTCAATATTGCCATCATCATCACCCAGGAAGAGGGGCGCAGCCGCTTCGTCCGGCTGAAGGTGCCGGCCAATCGCAAACGCTGGGTAGCCCTGCCCGAGAATCGCGGCTTTGTTCGCCTCGAAGAGATTATTGCCAATAATCTTCCCCTGCTTTTTCCCAAGGCAGCCTCCTTCGCCACCTATTTCTTTCGCGTCACCCGCGCCGCCAAGGACAATCCCTGGGATCGCGCCAGACTCGATGAACTCAACGCCGAGGATATGGAACCGGGCAGCATCATCGGCATGGTGACGGCGGAGCTGAATTATCGAAAATTTGCCGGCATAGTCAGACTGGAG
>JBBRGP010000202.1:0-5389 GCA_038224105.1 Desulfobulbales bacterium
AAAATAACGAATGATAATAATTTCTTACTAAATAATGGGCTTCAGGAAATAGCACTGCACTGGGATCTCCACGATGCGCACAATAACAAACAAGCCACCGCCGATCACCCATGATAGGCAGAGTGCCGGCTTCACCTTGCCACTCTATTAAAGACTCCAGTAAGTTGCCTTCAACCCATCGATACTGTTTCGAGAAAACCGTTCGTTCACGCCAACCATCCCAATAACAAAACATCAGCCACAATGGATCGATGCCGATGTCAAACCTTGGCATGACATAGGATCGTAAAAAGTACAATGTTGCCGGTAATTGGCTATTAAACGCCCAATCCCGTTCAACATTGTCGGGTGCGCAATACCATTTCCTTTCAGAAGGAGACCACCCCACCAGAACAATATTACGGGGTAGCGTCATCGGGCCACAATGAAACTGCTTATCAAACCGCTCAAAAGATATACTGTTTAAAACATCGGCATTGGTAGGCGCTGAAGTTTTCATAAAGTGGTACGGCGCCACTTTGTTTGGTTGATTAATGATTTTTTTATAGACGGACCGACCAAAAACCCACGAATCGTAATCAATGGGGAAATCGAAATCATCAGTAAAGTCATCTATTTCAACAAAATGTGGGCCGACACTATGGACGTTTGGGTCGCCGCCAATCATGAGTTGGTAATGCGCCCATTCTGCCGCCTGTCTTTTACAGGTTCCTTGCCGATACATGGCATCAAGTCGAAGAAGTTGTTTTTCGTGTTCGAGAGAAGAAGTAAAGCTCTGTGCAAAGAGTTCACCATACGGACACCCGGTAAATTTACTGGCACCAGCTCTGCCAAAAGCCATCCAATCCTTCGAATATGTATCAAAGATTAGGGAAATAGCCTCCTCGCTAAACCACACATCTCCTTGCAACACTATCGTGCGTCCGGAACGATTCCAAAGTGCCTTGGATGATAGCAATTTATATGCCTCCGTTTGGTGAGGCGTGGGGGCAGGTATTTTAAAATAATCACAAGGAATCGATAGGTTAGATGCATACAAATCAAAATCGCTCTCCTTGATAACAACAACCAAACGATCAGGCCTGAACCCTGAGGCCATCCGAAGAGTTCTTTCCAAAAGAATCTCACCCTCAATTTTAATCAAATGTTTCCGAGGTGCATTTTGGTAGTTGCCCCAGTGAAAATTCTCTCCACCACAAAGGATAATGCACGTGGTATTCAGAACGGCTGAACGGTTATTGTCAGAGGAAACTACCTGGTGAAACTTGGTGGAAATCCATAATCCAATTTCTTTGATAACCGCCAACAGTGATCCCCCCGTACCAACTATCTTCACCATTTTTTTCATTAATAGATGGTTTCTGTCAATAAATCGGCCAAGCCGCTGGTACGTTCGATATTTCTTGAAAGAGCCAACCGCAGTATGTCCTCCTCGGCCACCAGCCGCACTGCCCTCTTCGCCCGGGTGATTGCGGTGTAGACCAGTTGGCGACTGAGGATACGGTTGTCCTCTTCCGGCAGGACAACCAGTACCTCGTCAAATTCGGACCCCTGACATTTATGGATGGTCATGGCGAAAACGGTCTTGCAACCCGGCAGGCGGGAAGGTGGGTAGTTGCGCCATCCGCCCCCTGCCCGCTCAAACCACACCAGTAGTTCGCCTTTCTCAGGCTCGGCCAGGCAGATGCCGATATCGCCGTTATACAGATCGAGGCTATAATCGTTTTTGGTAATCAATACCGGTCTGCCGGGGTACCAGGCATCCGGCCTGCAAGGGAAACCGCGCTGCATGAGCGCCAGTTCCACCTGCCGATTGATCGGATCAACGCCCCGGTTGCCGTAATGCAGGGCGCAAAGGACGCGAAAGCTATTAAACTGGGCGAAGAGCCTCTGAAGATCGGCCGTCCCGGTTTGGTGTGTCATCGTTATGAAAGGGATGTAACGTCTGCTGATAAAACCAACCAACTCTTCAGTCAAAACAGACACATTGGTCACTGGCGATTCCTGCAATAGCCCCCAGGCGGTGGCGCTGTCGGCGCCGTTGATCGCCTCAGCCAGCTGTTTGATCCCTGCCTCAAACCGGTAGGTCTTTTGCAATTCGACGGTGTTTTGGGGCAGACTCCGGATACAATCGCCGAGCACCGCTCCCGACTCAACCGAGGCCAGTTGGTCCTTGTCGCCAAGAAGAATGAGACGTGCTCCGGGCTTGATAGCATCGACCAGTTTACTCATCATCGCCAGATCGACCATCGAAGCCTCGTCCACCACCACAATATCCCAGGCCAGGGGATTATCCCGGTTATGCCGGAATTGCGGCGAGCCTCGCCGGACGCCGAGCAGGCGGTGCAGGGTGGAGGCAGCGGTCGGCAAGGCGTTTTTCACCTTTGGGGGCAGCTGAAGATAGGTCAGACTCCTGCCGACGGCCTCGCTCAAACGCATCGCCGCCTTGCCGGTGGGGGCGGCCAGGGCTACCGTCAGGTCCCGCTTCCCTTCGGCCGCCTGCAGCAGCAAGGCAAGGAGCTTCACCACCGTCGTCGTTTTGCCGGTGCCCGGCCCACCGCAGATGATTGTCAATGCACGACAAAGAGCGACCTTCGCCGCCTCCTTCTGCCAATCGGTAGCCGGCCCGGAATCGTCAAAATAGGTGTCTATCAGCTGTTCATCCACATCCAAGGCCAGGGTTATCGCCGCCATGCTCCTGATCTGCTCGGCCAGGCGGGTCTCATAGTGGAAATAGCGATGCAGATACAGCCGGTGGTTGTGGATGACCAAGGGGGTTTGGCCACCATCTGAAACTAGGGGACTAGCGGAGAGGAACCGCGCGTCTCCCTCACTCACCGGCAGACAGCTATGGCCTTCTTCAAGTGCTCCTGAAACCCTGGCGACCAGCTCCTGAAAGCGCTCCTTCGCTGCCCCCGACAATCCCGAACGAGTGGCGAGAAACTCAGCAAAATAACGATCAAGGGAGGAAGAGTTCAGCTCATTCATCTGTATGCCCTCCTACTGCCCGGTCAAGCGCCAGGACCTTCTCGTAGTCGGGAAGGGTGGCAAAAACACCGCTGCCGGGGATGTCCGGGGCCATACCTCGAACAAAGAGATACATGACGCCACCAAAATGGTCGTGATAGCGATACTCAGGTAGAAGATTTTGCAAATGGCGATGCAGAACCAGGGTATAGATCCAGTACTGCAGGCCGTAGTTATGGGACTGCATGGCGGCAATGAGTTTATCGACCTGGTAATCGGCCAGGGCGTCACCGAGAAAATTGGTTTTATAATCAAGGATATAATATTTTCCCCCGAATTCGCAGGCCAGATCAATAAAGCCGGTGAGGTAGCCGCGCATGGTCTTGTGCGCAAGCGGCACCACCGTCGGCTCCCCTGCCAAAATTTCATTGATCCGCTCGGTTGCCAGAAGTCCGAGGTGGAAATAGAAACCCATCTCCTTGAGACACCGGCCTTCCTGAACCATGGCCAAGCTAAAATTGTCGGTACTGATTGCCGGTAAAAGCGGTGTCGTCACCACCTGCTGCAACAACCTTTTAATCCCCTCCGGCTCGGCCCCTACCCCATAGCGCAGACATTTCTGCCGCAGCAGCGCCGTATTATCCTGCTCCCCCCGGGCAATCACTACAAACGAGAGCTCGTCGAGCAAATCGTGGATGACGTTGCCAAAACTTGCCCCCATCGGCAATCCTGGAACCGGTATCGGGCGACCGGCCCGGCTTACGGCAACTTCGGCTTCCTGCTCGTATTCACTGAGCATGTCCATGGCCGAGTAGCTCGACATCTGCCAGTCGGTGTACAACGACCGGCCCGAACCAGCCCGCGGGTGGAGTTCCTGGGCCATCACCCCGACGGTTGCGGATACCGAGGCATCGAGTTCTCTGATAGTCAGCAGCTGCACCGGATGGTGCCGCGCCACTTCCTGCAGCTGTTCCTGCTGCCCCTGATGTGGGAGCGCCCCGCCGGGAAAAAGCAGATAGCCAAGGGCCGACTGGAAAGAATCGGCGACGGGAATATGCGCTTTGACATCCGCCCACATGACATAACAGCGAATTTTGGCACGGGTAATTGCAACATAAAGAAGCCGAAGTTCTTCGGCCATCTGTTCGCCGACTGCTTTGTCCCGCCGCTGTAAAAACTGCTCCGAGCCCAAATCAACCACCAGGCTGTTGTCGTCGTCATGGCCGGATATCTGATGCTTTTCGCCGCTTAACCGGTCGCTGCGATACCACAAAAAAGGGCAGAACACCACCGGGTATTCCAGTCCCTTGGCACCGTGCATGGTGACAATACGCACCGCCTCCTCATCGCTTTCCAGCAGCAGTTCAGTGTCGTCCGTGGCGGAATCATCGGTGCTCATCTTCAACAACCATTGCACAACCTGGTTGATACCGAGGTTTTCGCTGCTCTCTTCTTCCTGGACCAGTTCAAGAAGATGGTTGATGTTGGCAATGGCCCGTTCGGCCAACCGGCCAGCCGCCAGGGTAACCAACACCTCCTCGGCCAGCAGCAACCGGCTCATCATCGCCAGAAAGCCCTGCTCCCGCCAGCGCGTATGGTAATCAAGAAAGCGGCTGTGCAGCTGGTTGAGCCGCTCTTCGTTGCGCCATAGCTCGTAGAGAGCGTTGCCGCTAAAACCGAACCAGGGAATGGTCAGTGCTGTTCGGAGCTTCACCATGTCGCCGGGGTTGGCGATGGCCTGCAGCAGCAAAAGCAGGTGGCGGCATTCGTCGGTGTGAAAGACCGAGGCACGACTGGCGACCACCGCCGGGATACCCGCCTCGGCCAGCGCCTGCCGGTATGCCTCGGCCTGGCGGTGGCTGCGCACCAGGACGGCGATATCGTGCGGGGCAAGGAGCTGCTTCTGTTCAGTACACAAAACCACCGGTACGGTTGGATCAAGAAGTCGCCCTATCTCGGCCACGGCAAAGCTCAAAAACCTCTCGGCGGCTTTACCGGATGACCAACGCCCATCCGAGTTGTCTGCGTTTTCGGCAAGTGTGCAGTAAACCATTCCGGCCAGCGACACCCCGGCCCTGCGAAGGTCGGCATCAGCCTCACTTTTTGCCGCAAGCACCGGACGATAGTCAAGGATGTCAGCGGAGAAATAAAAAGGCCTGGGCCGGGAGCTAAGGAGTCGGTTGACCTCGCCAACCAGAAAGGGATGGGAACGGTAATTTTTTTCAAGGGTCAACAGCTGCGTAGCCGACTGTCTCGCCAGAAAATAGGAGTGGATATCGGCACCGCGGAATTTATAGATGGCCTGTTTGGGATCGCCGATCAAATACAGGGCATGTTTCCCGGCACCGAAGAGACTGGAAAAGATATGCCACTGCACCCCGTCGGTATCCTGGAATTCATCGATCAGGGCAACCGCATACCT
>JBBRGP010000203.1:0-5365 GCA_038224105.1 Desulfobulbales bacterium
GCTCCGGCGGCAGGCGCATTCAGCGATGACGGCAGCAGGGGCAGGGCACCTGGCACCGGAGCATGGAGGAAGGGGGACAGTGGATATGCAGCGAATTCCGGAACCGGAGCTGATGGACGACCCGCGGCAGGTTGCCGCTTATGGCGGCTGTTGTCTGGACAATGCCGCCTGGCTTTTCATCCAATGTCTTCGGCGGTTTTTCCCGGGGCTGGTGCCAAACGCCGCGATTCTTGATTTGGGTTGCGGTCCGGCCGCCATCCCTCTGCGCCTGGCCAGACTTTTCCCTGACTGTGAGATCCATGGCGTCGAAGGGGCCCGCCATATGCTGGCCGCAAGCGAAGAAGCCGTGCGCCGGGAAGGGTTGGAGAAGCGGGTGCGCCTTTTTCATGGGATTCTGCCGGGCACTTTTCCCCTGCCTCGCGAGCGCTACGAGATGGTGCTTTCCAACAGTTTTCTCCACCATCTTGCCGATCCCATGGTGATGTGGCAGGCCATTCATCAATATGGCCTGCCGGACGCAGCGGTTTTGGTCATCGACCTGGTTCGCCCGGCAAATGAGAAGGTGGCCGAACAGGTGGTCGATACCTACCTCCCCGACGCACCTCCCCTGCTGCGTCAGGACATGCTGCTGTCGCTCCGGGCCGCCTATACTCTTGAGGAGGTAAGGGCTCAATTGCAACAGGCGGCGCTGTTGCCACATCTCACCCTCACCATGGCATCACCGTGCCAGTTTGCGGTCTATGGCCACCTGACCCCGACAAGCGTGATGCGTTCTTTACAGGATGATTTCTTGAAAAAACAAGAAACCATCCTGTAAAGTACTAAATGAAAAAACTTGAAAACATCGCTGACGATTTCCGGCGATTGGCCCGGGTCTGTCACTTTTGCGGTTGAAATAACCGCATGGTTTTTCTATAGGGAGAGTGCATGAAACTGAGCGTTGCCGCCAACTGGGATATGGAGTTGCTGGAAGGCCTTGCGGAAATTCCGGCGGTAACTTCGATCTACGCCAAGCTGCCCTTTGATATTGTCGGGGGCGGCAGGGCCGGCACGGTCGTCCCGTTCGTCGACTGGGATGCCGCTGTCGCCTACATTGGTGCCGCCCATGCCCGTCAATTGTCATTCTGTTACCTCATCAATGCCCCCTGTCTTGGCAACCTCGAGCACACTCCAGAGGGCAAGAAACAGATTCTGAGTTTCATCGGTCAGCTGGTCGATATCGGTGTCGACAGCGTCTCAATCGCCAATCTCGCGGTACTGGCCCTGGTCCGCCGTAATTTCCCCGGCCTGGCCGTTCGTGGCAGCGTCCTCAGTTGGCCAACCAATCTTTCCCGCCTGAGATTCCAGGAAGCCCTTGGCGTCGATCCGCTGATCATCCCCTACAGCGAGTTCAACCGGGATTTTAAAATGCTCGCCAGGATCCGGGCCGGACTTTCCTGTAACATGCAACTCTTTGTCAACGTCGCCTGCATCTACAACTGCCATTACCTGGCCGAACATGCGGGCAGCGTCGGCCACGCCTCCCAGTGCGCGGAAAATGGTCGGCAGCCGAGTTTCTTTCTCGATTTCTACCTCTGGCAATGCACCCGGCGGCGCCTGCTGCATCCGGAACTGCTGCTGATGAGCCGGTGGATTCGACCCGAGGATCTGCATGTTTACGAAGCGATGGGCTTCGAGGAATTCAAGATTATCGACCGTTCCAGGTCAACCCCCTGGCTGTTGCGCGCTGTCAGGGCCTATGCCGATCGGCGCTACGACGGCAACCTGCTGGATATACTCTCACTGGAGATGCTCGGCGACCCTGCCGGTTTCCACCGCGACATCGAGGAGCAGGTCCGGGAGCGCATGCGCCATTACGGCAAAGAGGAACGGCAGGTTATGCTGCGCATGCTGAAACTGCGCCGGCGTCTCCTGGCCCTCGATCTTTCCATCGATAACGCCGAATTGACCGAGTTTCTCGAAGGTTTTCAGGATATTCGCTGCGCCGAGACTTACTGCGAAGATTGCCGATACTGTCACCGGCATGCGGAGCGGGTCGTCCGTTTTGACCGGCAAGAGGCGGCGGTGCTCGCCAAAGATATCGGCGCCTTACTGGAGGATTGCATGGTCATCGGGAATTTCGGCGAGGGTTGATCAACAGGGATGAAGTCTTTGATATGGGCGTTCGGTCACCGCATGACTTGCCTTCCCCGCGGTTTTGCCTTACTCTAGATGGCCGAAGGTTTTATACTAACAATTGAGCAAACGGAAAGAGAAATGAAAGCGATAAGAAGTTTACTTATTCCTGGTACGGTGTTGTATTGCACCACTCTAGCTATACCGGCGATGTCGATGGAGATTGGCGGGACCTACGGCAGAGAATTCCTGCACAATACCGATGTCGAACAGTACGAACTGTTTGTCCGGGCACCCCTGCCGTATCAGCGGCAGACCGCTTCCGGGTTCAAGATCGCGTCCGCGGTCGAAATCGGCGCGGCAACGATCAGGGAGAAGAACAGCGACACTGATTCGGCAGGCAGATTTTCGGTGATGCCGCAGGTAAGTCTTTCCCCCCACCCCAATATCAATTTTTTTGTGGGTCTTGGCGCTGGGTTCATGGTCGGCAACACCGAATTTACCGACCAGAACCTCGGTGGGGAATTCCTGCTCGCCTCCAAGCTGGGCCTTGAATTTCTGCTCGGGGAGCACTTTAAGATCGGATATTCCTACTACCACCAATCAAACGCCGGGGTCTACGAGCATAATTCCAGCCTGAATATGCACCAGCTGGCATTATCCTGTTCGTTTTAAGGCAGCACCCCTGATAAAAATCACTCACGGCGATTTACCCGCTTTCGCGGCGGGCTGTATTCCGCCGCGAAAGCAAGGGAGCTCAGCCAACCCGGTTCAAGGCAGACAACGCCAGCAGGTGGGATCCGAGGCGAGATAATCGCCGGTAAGCTGATACGCCGCCCCACGACAGCCGTAGCACTCGGCCGCCTTTTCACAGCTGGCGCACTGGCCTTTAATGGTCTTCCGGTAATTCTTGAGGTTGGCGATCACCTCACTGTTTTTGAGGATATCGGCGAGTTTATTGTTGCGAATGTTATCGAGCGCAATGGTGACCCCGACACAGGGCATGACCTCACCGGTTGCGGTCACCACGCAGGAGACCTGGTGGCGCATGCATTTATTGCCGACCAACGGTGGCTGGGGCTCCCAGGTGCGACCAAACTTTTCCTGATCGACAGCCAACAGCCTGGAAAAGAGCTCTTTCAGTTCTCGTGGCCCGACGCCCAGCCAATTGTTGGCGAGGGCATTGGCCTGGGGGGTGATAACTTCAAAAAAAGGTTCGATGTTTTCCTCCCGCAGCCACTGCCACATGGCCGGTAATTCCTGGATGTTCTGCCGACAGATTACCGTGCTGATCGCCAGAAACAGATCCTTCGAGGGATAACCAGCCTCCCGCAGGGTCGCCAGGGCTTTGCATATGAGCTGGAAGGCGCCTTTCTTGCCGGCCAGTTGGTCCTGGACCTGCTCGTTCCGGGAATTCATTTTCAAGGCGACCCGGACCTTTTCCTCGGCCAGGACGCCGGCCAGACCCCTGGTGATGCCGGAACCGTTGGTAAAGATCTCGGCATTCAGCCCTTCTTTACCGATAAAGCGCAACATTTCAATAAGATGTGGGTAGATTGAGGGCTCACCGCCGAGGATAATGATTTTCCGTGCGCCCAGTCCTTTGGCCTGGAGTATGACATCCTTTATTTCTTCCCTGGCAAGCTCATCCCTGCACTCAATCTTTTCCTCGACATAACAGTAGGAACAGCGAAAATTGCAGATCCGGCTGAATTCTATCTCCATGGAAAGCAGTCTGTCCGCGGCCACGGCCGCCCGGATTTCCTGCTCGGTAAATTCAAGATTGTATATCTGCATTGCTGTAACTGTTCCTCAAGCTCTTCCCGGATGGTTCATATCTGGTGGTCGGCGTATGCCTGCCGCACCTGGTGCAGCAGGCTGGTGGTGGAGGGGGGATTGTTCCGATAGTCCGGTTCGATGCGTTTTATTATGTTAACACGGATTGTGTTGTTTGCCCTGGTATTGAAAAAAAACTTTCCGGGGGTAAACAGTTTGTCGGTATTGCGAAGCTGGAGAACGGCGATAGGCGCCTCGCACATTCGGGCAATTTTCATTGCCCCCTCGTTCAGTTTGCCGATTTTTCCATCCCTGCTCCGGGTTCCCTCCGGAAAAATGAAAAGAATGCCGCCGTCTTTCAGGTATTGCGCCATCGATTCCATCTGGCTGATCATCAGGCGGGAAAAACGTCCGTCGCTGGTGGCCGGCAGGTACCCCGACCGGGTGATCATCCACCCGAAGATCGGGGTTCCGAAGAACCGGGTCTTAACGATGGTCCGGTGCCGGGGGAAAAGAGCGATCAGCAGCAAGGGATCGAGGTAGGAAAGGTGGTTGCAGACGATCACCGACGATCTGATGGCGGCTATTTTATCATCGATCTCTATCTTCTGGCGAGGCGCGGTCGCCCTGATGATACGAAAAAATATCCGGTAAAAGTGACAATTCAACCGTTGGAAATGAATTTCCGGATTCTTTACCAGCATTGCGTAGAAAAGATAGCGCCAGGAAAAGAACAGGAGAAATCCGAAAATAAACCAGGCCCAGCAGGTAAGGGTAGCCCCGCAATCAAGCATGCGATTCGCCAGAAGGGTGGCCGGGCGAGTCAGGGGCGGTTGAGCGGAAAGCGCCATGATGTCAAAATTGATGAAAAATTGCCAAGGAGAACAACGCCGGTCCCCCTAATCGACATCCCTGCCGTTTCTGACGAGCAGGCAGGTGTTGACGCCGCCAAAGGCAAAATTCTGAATGGCCGCGGTCCTGGCATTGGTGGCGGTGAGTTCCCGGGTATGACGCAGCATGCTGCAGCGCTCATCGACATTGACCAGGTTCAGAGTCGGGGCGATAAAACCCTGTTCCATCATGTACATGGTGAGGATTAACTCGATCACCCCGCAAGTGCCCATGGTGTGGCCCATATAGCTTTTCAGGCCGGTAACCAGCGGTCCGTCGCCATACACCGCGGCAATGGCCTGCGCCTCGATGACATCACCCATCTTGGTCGCCGTCGCGTGGGCGCTGATAAAGTCAATCTCGCTCGGGGCGATGCCGGCATCGGCCAGGGCCAGACGGAGGGTAGCGGTAATGCCGTCGAGATTCGGGAGAATGAGATCGCCGCCATTGTTGTTGCAGCCGAAGCCGATGATTTCGCCGAGGATGACCGCGCCGCGTTTTTTGGCGGACTCATACTCTTCGAGCAGAACGGCCCCGCCGCCCTCGCCTACGACCAGACCGTCCCGTTCGGCATCGAAGGGCC
>JBBRGP010000204.1:0-5346 GCA_038224105.1 Desulfobulbales bacterium
GATACAAACCGGGATGGTAGCGCTGGAATCGGTCTTCCTCAGCCCCGGCCCGGCGGTCGGGGATGTCCTTGCTACCCTGAACAGCACGGCGATCAAGCAGAAATGTTCGCTCGCCGACATCTTACGCCGGCCGGAACTGTCGATAGACTCCTTTGCCGCCCTGCCCCTTGGCGCCGAGGATCGCCGGAAGCTGGAGGGAATATATCAGAGCGGGGTGAAGGAGGAGATTGAACTCCTGGTGAAATTCAAGGGCTATATCGACCGGCAGGACGAGCAGGTCGGCCGCTTTAAAAAGATGGAATCGGTGCTTCTTCCTGAGGAAATGGACTACCGAACACTTTCCGGGCTGTCCAATGAGGTTGTGGAAAAATTGACCAGGGTCAGACCGGTGTCGCTGGGCCAGGCCTCACGGATCTCGGGCATCACTCCGGCGGCAATCTCGATTCTCCAGGTTCATCTGAAAAAACATCAAAAACCTTAGGAGCCGGTCGGATTATGCCGTGGTTTACCTTCCCCCAGATCGACCCAATCATCTTCAGCCTCGGTCCGCTGCACATCCGCTGGTACGGGCTGATGTACGTCCTCGGCTTTATCGCCAGCTACTATCTGGTCCGCCGCCAGATCCGCGAGCACGGGTTCCGGGAGCTTGCCGACCATTTCGAAAACCTCAATATGGTGTTGATTCTGGCGGTGGTGATCGGCGGCCGCCTTGGTTATGTCCTTTTCTATAACCTTTCCTACTATCTCGCCCATCCTCTCGCCATTCCCGCCACCTGGAGCGGCGGCATGTCGTTCCACGGAGCCTGTCTTGCCCTTCTCGTCGGCGGCTGGGTATATTGTCGGAAAAAACGGATACCTTTCTGGCAGGCCGCCGATCTTTACGCCGCCACCCTCCCCATTGGGCTGGGGCTTGGCCGGATCGGCAATTTCATCAATGGCGAGTTGTTCGGCCGGGTCACCGATCTTCCCTGGGGCGTGGTCTTTCCGGACGGCGGTCCTTTACCCCGCCACCCCTCGCAACTCTACGAAGCGCTGCTGGAGGGAGTGCTGCTCTTTGTCATCCTCTGGACGGTGCGGCGAAGGCCCTGGCAAAAAAAGAGATTTTGGCCGCACGGCAGCATCATCGCGCTGTTTCTCGCCGGTTACGGCTGCCTGCGGATCGTCGTTGAAAACTTCCGGGAACCCGACCAGCAGATCGGCTATCTGCTCGGGGCATTGACCATGGGCCAGATTTTGAGCGGGGCGATGGTGGCCGGCGGCCTGCTGATCTGGAGGAGCCGTTTGACCGCCCAGCGACCCTGACCGGCAGCAAGGGAGGCTACTGTCCTGACGGAGTCTTTTACTGCAAGCGGTTGCAGAGATGCTTGCCCGGTTTGAATTTCACCACATTGTGGGCCGGGATGACGATACTCTCGCCGCTCTGAGGGTTTCGCCCCTTCTGCTCCGCCCGCTCCACCACCCTGAAGGAGCCGAAACCGGAGAGCGTTACCCGCTCACCCTTTTCCATGGCGTCGACCATATTAGTCAATACCCTGTTCAAGGCCTGCTCCGCCTGAACCTTGGTTATGCCGCCAACTTCCGCTATCGTTGCAACCAGTTCACCCTTATTCATCGGAGAACAACCTCGTCCATTGGTTATTGATATTTTACAAGACCCTTGTATTTCTAGCCTCACCAGCGGAAAAAACAATTGTCGGAATTACCCGTTTTTTTCTGGGTACTTTTACCCACGGATGACAGTGAGGCCTTTTATTTTTTGGATATCAAGGTTGATCTATTGGAGGAGGAGCGGAGGGGTCATTCGGGGGAGACGAAACCGTTGCGAACGGCGTAGTTGACCATTTCGACACTGTTTTTACGGTTGAATTTGCGCAGCAGGTTGGAACGATGATGATCGATGGTGCGCTGGCTCAGATGGAGAATTTCGGCCATTTGCTTGCTGGTGAAACCTTTGACGACGAGTTGCAGAATCTCCTTTTCCCGCTTGGTCAGTTCCTGGAAAGGACTCCTTTTTTCGTTGCGATACATGGAGATGACATCATCGGCGAAATCTTCGGCCATATTGGGGGAGATATAGCTTTTGCCGGACAGGACCTTCTCGATGGCCACCAACAGTTCGTCATCGGAGTCGTCCTTCATCAGATAGCCGTCGGCCCCGGCCGCCATGGCATTGTAAAAATACTGCTTATTCTTGTACATGGTCAGCATCAGTATTTTTATCCAGGGATATTTGCTTTTTACCATCCCGATCGCCGCCATGCCGCCGATCCCGGGCATGGAGATGTCGAGAATGATCAGGTCGACTTCGGCGGTTTCGAGGAGGGTTAGGAGTTCCTCGCCGCTGCTGGCCTCCCCTACCACCCGCAGCGTTTCATCGGTCTTAATGATGTTTTTGATGCCATGGCAGATGAGCACATGGTCGTCCGCTATTATTATGCGATACTCTTTCTTGCCAGGTATCATCGTCGGACCTCCTGTTGCCAGCACGCAAACGTCAATGTCATTCATTTAAGGAAAAGGTGCATGCAATGCACATATCCTGCATTCGACCGGGATTCGCTGCTATAACGTAGGGTGCACTCTGTGCACCGCCCTTATTGTCCCGTGGGACAGAATTGAATTCTGTCCCCGGCTGACTGGGATGTTGGTGCACGGAGTGCACCCTACGAAAAACAAATGATTATCTCCATTGGTCAAGCAGCACCACCTCAACCAATAAACGGAATGCTTTATTTCCTTCTGTCATAACCATACTTTTATTAAAATTGCAATTTCAGGCCAACCCTTTGCTGCTCTTTCCGACGAAGACATTGCCAAATGGGCAGAATTTCGTTAAGATGGTCAAGATATCCTCATGAATGTACCTGCCGCTACTGCTTCCGCCCTGGCCACCTCCTGGCAGGAATGCCTGCTCCGAGGCTGGACCCGACTCGATATCCTGCTGGTCACCGGCGATACCTATGTCGATCATCCCTCCTACGGGGTGGCGCTCATCGGCCGACTGTTGCTGAGCCATGGCTACCTGGTCGCCATCCTCGCCCAGCCGCGCTTCGACACCGCCGCCGATTTCCGCGGTTTCCCGCCCCCGGCTCTCTTTTGCGGGATTACTGCCGGCAACCTCGACTCCATCGTCGCCAACTACAGCGGCAACGGCAAAGTGCGCGACACCGATGCCTACTCCCCCGACGGCAACCCGTGGCGCGGCCAGGTGCGGAGCAAAAGCGAGCGGAGACGGCCCGATCGCGCCAGCCTCATCTATAGCAGCCTGGCCCGCTCGGCCTTTCCCGGCACCCCCATAGTTCTCGGCGGCATCGAAGCCTCCCTGCGCCGCTTCGTCCATTATGATTATAAACAGGAACAGCTCCGTAGTTCCTTTCTGACCGATGCCAAAGCCGATCTGCTCGTCTATGGAATGGGCGAGAAGGCGGTCCTGGAGATCGCCGGCAGATGCCGAAGCAAAGAGCCGCTGTCTGGCATCGGCGGCACCTGCCAGCGCTTGACCGACCGGCAACTCCCCGATTTTTTCCCGGAAATCGAGATTAAAAACTCCCGGAAGATGCTGCTCCTCCCCTCCTGGCAGGAAATCCTCGCCACCCCGAGCCGCTTCCTTGACGCCGAACTCGAACTCGACCGCCATGCCCGGGCCTCTTCGCCCCGGATCATCCTGCAACGCCAGCAGAGCCACTGGGTGGTTCAGCACCCGGCCCCGCCTCCTCTTGACCCGGCGGAACTCGATGCCGTGTACAGCCTGCCCTTCACCCGGCGGCCGCATCCGGCGGGGCAGGAGATTCCCGCCTACCGGATGATCAAGGACTCGGTGACCATCGTTCGCGGCTGCGCCGGCAACTGCTCCTTCTGCGCCATAACGAGACACCAGGGACCGGCCATTGTCTCCCGCAGCCGGGAATCGATCCGCCGGGAATGCGAGGCGATCGCCGGCATGGAGGGTTTTACCGGGACCATTACCGACCTCGGCGGGCCGACGGCCAATCTCTATGGCACCTCCTGCGCCATCGGGTCGTGTAAGAAAAGGGATTGTCTGTACCCGAAGCTCTGCCCTAATCTGCGGATAGACGAGGATCGGTTCCTCGCCCTGCTCGAGGAGGTTGGCCGGATCGATGGCGTTCGCCACGCCTTTATCTCGTCCGGACTGCGGATGGAGCTTCTGCTGCAAACGCCCCGTCTGCTTGAAAGAATTCTCGAAAAGCACACCCCCGGGGCATTGAAAATCGCCCCCGAGCACAGCGATGATGCCCTGCTGCAGCTGATGCACAAGGAACCGCACGCGCTTTTACAAAGATTCGTCGCTGCCTGCCGGAAGATTGGCAAAAAGTTAGGTAAAAAAATCGAACTCAGCCCCTATGTGATCATCTCCCATCCCGGCTCCACCCCGGAACTCGCCGAAAAGCTCGGCAAAGACATGAAGGAGTTAGGTCTGCAGCCGCGAAAGTTCCAGGATTTCACCCCCACGCCCGGCACCCTTTCGACGGCGATGTACGTCACCGGCCTGCGCCCCGACACCGGAAAACCCCTCGTCGTCCCCCGCCACCATTCGGAAAGGATGAAAGAGCGCCGCCTGCTTGAGCAAAATTTCCATCGGAAAATCACGGCCGGAGGAGATTTCAGGCACAAAAAAAAGCGTTAGCCCGGCATCAAAAATCCGCCGGTGCAAAGCTCACCGCCGCAAAAATATTGTCGTAATTCATGGCCAGCATGAAGAGGCGATCGATCCCCAGGGCAATCCCCGCCGCCTGCTCAATTTTTCCGAGATCCTCAAGAAACATCTCCGGCATCGCCGCCTGGCGGTCGCCCGAAGCGTTGATCGCGGTGATTTCTTTCTGAAACCTGAGCCGCTGCTCCTCTGGATCGGTCAGTTCGGAAAAGCCGTTGGCCAGTTCGATGCCCTTCACATACAACTCGAAGCGTTCGACCACCCCGGAAGTAGTTGGGCTTTGCCGGGCCAGCGAGGCAAGCTGCACCGGGTAGGCATAAAGAAACAGCGGGCGATCACCACCGAGTCGCGGTTCGACGTGTTCAACAAGGACTTCGTCGAATTGTCCGGTCCGCAGGGCGGTAGAGAGAGAAACGGGACTGTACCGGATAAAGGCCTCCTCGACCGTCAGCCTCGGCCATTCGCCGGCCAGATCCAGGCCGGCAAAGAGGGTAAAGACCGCCAGGTCGCCGAGGGTTTCCTGAAATTCCCGTAGCGAAAGAAGGAGAAAGCGCAGCAGTTCCTCGCAGTCGCTCATCAATCGGCTATAATCCTCGCCGGTCCGGTACCACTCGAGCATCTGAAACTCTTCCAGATGCAGCCTGCCGACTTCGCCTTTTCTAAAACAGGGACAG
>JBBRGP010000205.1:0-5320 GCA_038224105.1 Desulfobulbales bacterium
GGTGAACATGGCGTAAGCACCGCCTTTGGCAAGGCCAAGGGTTATGCGGCTGAGACTTGCAGTAAAGATATGGCTGCAACGCCACCGCATATACCGGTCGATCAGGGTGGAACTGACGATCACCATGGCCAGCCCACCGAAGATTGCCGAGCAGAGGAAGTGAATCCACTGAAACTCGGTCGACAGCCAGAGCGGGTGGATTTTGGTCGGGGCGTAAGTGAAGAGTGCGCCAAGTGCCCCCTGATGCAAAGTGGAGAGAATGATTCCGGCAATGGTAAGTCCTAAGGATATCCGAGTAATGTAGCGCCTCCACGCGAGTTTATCGACCCATTCGAACAAGGCGGGCAGGAGTTCGGCTATCTGCACCGAGAGATAAGTGGCAACATGCCAGGCGACCAGGAAAAGAACGGCGGCGGGTCCAAAGGAGACGAACATCGGATAGGCCAGACGCCAGGGCATACCGAGATCCACCTCCAGATAGACAACGGCGAAAAAATAGCCGAGGAGACCGTTCAGCAGGGCCAGCCGTTCAATGGGGTGGAAATCATGCCTGCCAAAAAGAGTGACCGTGGTGCCGAGCAGAAAGCCGGAGGCGGACAGCGGCACCATGCCGAACAGGCCGAAACCAAGGAAGAGACCCCACGGATAGTCATTTGAAGCATGGGTCACCACCCCAAGTCCGTAAAGATAACGCTGGGCGAGGAGCGGCAGGCCGACGCAAAAGAGTACCAGCAGCAGCCAGTTGACCGGGTTGCGACGCAGCTGCTGCAGGTATTGACCGACCGACAGACCAAGCAGCAGCCGCTCCTTTAAACTCCACAGTGTTCCATCTTTTTTCACCGGTCCGGCAATCGGCAGGTCGATGTTGTCATAGGCCAGAGTCTTCATCTTTTTCTCCCTTCTCAGTGTGTCCATCGACGGACTCTGTATTATGTTCCTTGCGGGTGGCCAGCAGGTGGAAGCCAGCGAAGAGGGCCGGCCAGATGGTGAGGACCATCGGCACAATGCCTAAAAAGTTCTTGACCGAGTCGAGAATCGGTTCATCAGGAATGTCGGTGGGAAAACCGACCTCGGCAAAGTCCACCGGAGACAGATAAAGCCAGGAGGTCCCGCCGGCTTCATGCTCCCCGTAAATATGGTCGACATAGGTGTCTCTGTTTTCGGCGATTCGCTGTCGGCCGATTTTGATCAGCTCATCGCGTCCGCCGAAGGTTAAAGCCTCCTGGGGACAGGCCTCGACGCAGGCCGGGGGCCGGTTCTGGCTGAGCCTGGTATCGTAGCAAAACCCACATTTCATGATCCGCGGAGAAAAGGCGCTACTATATTTGAAAGTGGGAATGTAGAACGGGCAGGCGACCATACAGGTCCGGCAGCCGACGCAGACCTCCGGATTGTAGACCACGGCACCTTCCGGGGTTTTGGTGTAGGCATTGACGAAACACGACGAAAGACAGGCAGGCTCCTGGCAATGATTGCACTGGACCTTGCGAAACAGCGGATGGTCAAGGCCCGGCGGATCATAGCGGTTGACAACGGTATATCGGGTTTCGTCAGTGCGTCTTTTGCTGCCGTGTTCGGTCTCCGCGCAGACCTCCTGGTCGGTGAACGGTTTGGCCGGAGCCGGCAGATGTTGTTCGGCGTTGCAGGCCGCCTCGCAGCTCCGGCAGCCGACGCATCTGGTCAGATCGACCAGAACGCCTTTGGTTTCGGGATATTTCCTGATTCGATGTGCGGCACTGGATTTCGGTCGCAGCAGCATGGCTGCGACGGTGCTAAGCACACCGCTCTGCAGGATGTTTCTTCGGGTTGTTTTCATATTCATGTCGTTGTCCCGGTGAAAAAATCACCTTAATCTGTTAGGTCCCTTGGAAAATTTATCTGGATCAGGGCTCAGTCCGGTTCGGCAAAGCGTTTCCGTCCGGCCGCGGTAAATTGATGACAATCGCGGCAGCCGGTCGGACCGCTCTCCGACCGGTGACAATCGAGACAAAGCAGATGCAATGCCCCTTTAAGCCGGGGGAGGTCGATATGGTAGAGCTGGGACGTAGTCGTCCCCGGGGCGCCCTTCGGCTGCTCGGTCCAAGTGCTACTATGGCATGCGGAGCAGGCCATCCGTTCAACCGCGTCGGCGCGGGCATGGCACCTCAGGCAGGATTCATTGACCGGGGTATCCCCGGTGGTATGATGGTGGCAGGCACTGCAACCGAACGTTTCCATATGGGTCGCGTGATCGAAGACTACCGGTTCATAGAGTTCGGTCAACGCATCGAAGGTAATTTCGGCCGGTGGCTCACGAGTGTTGCTGTCAGCCAGGACCGCCGAGCAACAGCACAGCAACCAGATACTCGGAAAAATGAACATCATCAAAGGGTTAAACATTTTCATGGAGCGCTCTCCTTGGTTTTTTTTATTGTTTCAATGACCTTGTGAACAGCTTTTTCCTTTTCCGCCGATGCTTTCGAATCCTTCCCATTCGCCCTGTAACAGCCCATCACAATTTCCAGCTCTTCGGCATCGACGGTCTCGTTGATTAGGAGTACCTCGGCCAGTTCATGGATGAGCCGGTTATGGCTGCGCAGCAGTTTTTCAGTCTCTTCATAACAGTCGTTGATGATCCTGCGCACTTCCAGGTCGATTTCCCTGGCCGTCGCCTCACTGAAACGGCTTTGATGCTCGATGCTGCCGAGGAACTGATGCTGTCGGCGGCGATAAGCGATGGAACCGAGGCTCAAGCTCATTCCCCACTCACAGACCAGCCTTTCGGCGATATCCGTAGCGACGGCAATATCGTTGGCTGCACCGGTTGACAGATGGTTGAAGACGATTTTTTCGGCAACACGACCACCAAGCAGCACCTTGATCCGGTTGAGGAGATAGTCGAGGGAGTAGGTATACCGCTCTTCCAGAGGTACCTGCTGGGTCATTCCCAGGGCAATTCCCCTGGGAATGATCGTTATTTTGTGCAGCCGATCAGTCTCAGGAAGCAGCCG
This sequence comes from Desulfobulbales bacterium, assembly GCA_038224105.1. Taxonomy (GTDB): domain Bacteria; phylum Desulfobacterota; class Desulfobulbia; order Desulfobulbales; family Desulfocapsaceae; genus Desulforhopalus_A. Next base: position 2,991 of record JBBRGP010000205.1, read on the forward strand.
GGCGACAATGGCATGACCGGCTTCGTGGTAGGCGATGATCCGGCGTTCCCGCTCGTTGATCGCCGAGTTTTTCCGCTCGAGCCCCATGACGATCTTGTCTTTTGCCTCCTCGAAATCACTCATCTCCACTGCCTGTTTCTTCTTACGGGCAGCGACAAGGGCCGCCTCGTTGACCAGGTTGGCGATATCGGCCCCGCTGAAGCCGGGGATCCCCTGGGCGATAACCGGCAAATTGAGGGCCGGCGAGACAGTTACCTGCCTGGTGTGGACGGTAAGAATCCGGACACGGCCGTGGAGATTGGGCAGGGAGACGGTCAGCTGACGATCAAACCTGCCGGGCCGGAGCAGAGCAGGATCGAGAATATCCGGGCGGTTGGTGGCGCCGATGACGATTACCGTCTCACTCGAAGCAAAGCCGTCCATCTCCACCAGCAGGGCGTTGAGGGTCTGTTCACGCTCCTCGTGGGAACCGCCGTTGCCACCGCGCCGTCGGCTGCCGATGGCATCGATTTCATCAATGAAAACGATACACGGGGCGCTTTTTTTAGCTAGCCGGAACAGTTCCCGGACCCTGCCGGCACCGACCCCCGCAAACATTTCGACAAAATCCGAGCCGCCTATCGAATAGAAAGGGACCGAAGCCTCTCCGGCGATTGCCCGAGCCAGCAATGTTTTCCCCGTCCCCGGCGGGCCCTGCAGCAGCACGCCTTTTGGGATTCGCCCGCCCAGCATGTTGTATTTCTCATGGTTCTTTAAAAAATCGACGATCTCCTGCAGTTCTTCCTGGACCTCGTCGATCCCCGCCACATCGGCAAAGGTCCTGGTGTCTCCCGGCCCGCTGCCGATCTGAAACTGCTTATCCTTCCAGGGGTTATTATTGCCGAATGGGCGGTAAGCAACAATGAACGACAAGCCGACCAGAATCACCACCGCCAGGACGAGCTGCATCAACCGGTCAAACAGATTCGGCGGTTCTTCAGCACTGACTGTTACATCCCCCGCCAAAAGAAGAGGCACCAAACCCGGAATGTCGGGGGCAAAGGTCATGAATTTTCGACCGGCCCGATCTTCGCCGTGGATTTCGGCACCACGGAGATGAACGGCGACGATGCTCCCGGCTTCCAGCTCGGCCAGAAATTCGGAGTAGATGTGTTTTGGCGGAGTCGTTTCCCACAGCCAGATGTTATAGCCGGCTACTCCAAGAACGGTCAGTAAGATCAGGAGAAGCCCTGCCTGCACCCTGTTTTTCATCGCTTTCACCTCGCCGCCGGCAGCCCGGCTGGTACCGGCCTCATTTCCCCGGCAGGGGAAATGAGGCCGGTCAACAGATGATCGAGTATCGCCCGACGATCCTGCCAGGAGGCAGTATTGTGGCGGAAACTGTATTCGTCGAGATAATCCTGGAGATACCTGCCGTCGATTGTCCCCCGGTAAACGCTGTTCAGCCAGCTGACGAAGTCGTCCAGCACAGATTTTGTCAGGCTCAGTTGCTCGATGGTTGGATGACCGACAAGATACAGATCCGCCAGCGAGTCCAATCCGGACAACTGCCTCTTCCATTTCTCGGCCCTGACCAGAAGGGTTGAATTTTCCAGGACCTGCAGCTTGATGGCAGCGACGATCTCATCCGGACACCGGCAATCGACCACCGTCATCCGGATCCGGCTTGCAGCCGGGTTTTTTTGCTTCAGTTCGAGAGCTATGCCGATCGAGAGTTCTGCCGCATTGACGGAAACCATCAGGGCCGGCTCGGCAAGGTCGAAAAGCACCACCCCGCGGCACGGCGCTGCCTCCGCCCGGGCTGCACCACGGCGTAACTTAGACAACCAGCTCCAGGCGGTCTGGTAACAGGAGAGTCCAAGCAGCCGCTGGAGTTCCCGGCTGCTTATCCCGTTCGATTGCTCACAAAACCGGTTGGCGACCAGCAGCCAGGCGGCCAGACTTTTTTTACTGCCGTGCATCAGGGTATGGGCGGTAATCGACGTTTGTCTCCGGCAAAAACGACAAACCACATGTGCGGCTGGGAGCATATCTTTTTGCAAGGTGCCGCATACCGGGCAGGTAAATCCCCACGGCCAACGTTTCGCGAACAGATAGGCAATGCACGAATTCTCATCGGCAAAATGAGTGGGGATCATATGGTCTTGCCAAGCGCTCATTGTCCACCTCCGTCGGGTATTTATGCTGCCGCCTATCCTGATGAATTTCCATGTAGCATACGGAGTGCCAGGTAAAAGGGTTTTGAAGATTCCCGCGGCTGTGCCGGAATATCTGCAGTAAGTAACTCGAGTTATGAATAACTACTGGATGAACGAAGGAGGGCGGAACAG
>JBBRGP010000206.1:0-5293 GCA_038224105.1 Desulfobulbales bacterium
CCAAAAATATAATATTGGATCTTTTGCTCGGGTCGGCAAAGAGAGCGATCCACTTTGCCAATTGCTCCCTGGTTAAGGTTGCCGCGCCATGCTGGGCCGTGTTGATATAGCAATGGCGACACGACAGGTTACAGGCCGTCAGGATGTGAAAAAAGACGTTTCGTTCGCCGCGCTTAAAACCAACGGTTCTGGCGGAGTTATTCATAATTTCTCGATCCCCGGGCTGGTATTCTCACCGGCTGCCCTGTTACTCCTGCTGCCTGGTATAGTCAGCCAGCATGCTGTTTTGCAGGTATTGACATTGCGGCGAAGAAAAAAATTCTTTAAAGAGCGCAAGGCTATGGCTTCGGAGAACGGCGCCAATGATGGTCGGCCGCAGATCTTGGTAAAGCGGCGACAACAGCGACAGCGGCAGGTTTGTCCCCCCGCCCATGGCATCTTCATAGCTGTAGACAAATCTTCTGACGCCGTTCACCAATAAGGTCGAAAAACACATCAGGCAGGGTTCCATGGTGGAATACACGGTAACCCGGCCGATATCGACCGGCGTATCCGCTGCCAGGAGCGCCCTGAGAGCGGTAATCTCGGCATGATCCAGTTCGTTGACCCGGCCGAAGCTGTGGCTGCGCCGGCCTGAAGCAATAATCTCCCCACCGTATTCAATAACGCACCCCACCGGAAAATCGCCGGCGACCAAGGCTTCCCGGGCTTGCTGCAACGCCAATTCCATGTAGACTTCATGTTTTGTCATAAGCTGCAAAACCAATAACACTGGTCCGACCCGGGGTCAGAGCATTCTGCCAAAGCGTATGGCCGCGGCGGGAATGGCGGTTAAAGTATGCTCCTGGACATAATCGTGGGTCTGCTTTACAAAAGGCAGAAAGTGGAGTTCACACCGGCAAATAACTATAGTCATTTCCGGGAGAAGAGGCAACCTGGTGCCTTTATTCAAGGTAGTTGCCGCCAGAACACTTTTGATCGCCTGTCCGGCCTCCTCCCCGCTCAGGGTGACCGGATGGTCGCTGACCACTTGCCGCTTGCTGCCGGCGGGAATTCGCCCTTGCGAGACGGTGAGCTGGGCGGCGACCAGCAGGAAGCTCTTGGGATTCAGTTTGAAGGCGGGAATCCAGAACGACAGCGGCGTAACATCATAGCGAGCGCCAACAACCACCGGTTGATTGGTAAACCGGAGATAATCGCCGAAACTCTTCAAGACCCGCCCCCTCGTCGAAAAGGTCAGCCGCCAGAAGGGCAGATACCGGGCCGCAGGCTCTTTAGAATCAACTACCAGCCAGGCCTGTGGATGGAATTTTTTATTACGCTCCCGCCAAAGGTCTTCACAATTGAGGCAGCGCAGGACAAGGCTGTCTCTCTCACCGGCGAGCAGGCCGCCACATTCCGGGCAGATGGTCGAAATGAACCGCGGTTCCCAGGAAACCTTGCTGGGATCGGTACTGGCCTGGTGTTTCAGAAGAATTGACCGAGGACCAAGAATCCGGTTATCGACGGCGTCATAGACCATGCCCGCATGAAGATAGCATGGCTGATAGATTCGGCTGAGTGTTTCGCCGATAAAGGCCCGATGATAAATGGGCCCGTCATCTTTGCCCGAAAACAGTTCAGTCACCATGGCGGCATGGGCGAAAGCGGTTTTGGTCGGCACCGTTTGCCGGACAAAGGCACCCGGAACGCCGGCGACCACCGGTTTCAGTTTCATTGCCTGCGGACGAAGACCAAGAGATACCGGCATGGCCGTTTCCTCAATCCCGATCCGGGTGGTATCGACGAGTTTGTGGCCGACTTCACCCGCTCCCACATAATAAACCGATCCTTTAAAGCGAAGGTACGGCACAAAGAACAGGTCGGTCGCGCTGATCCGGGCCGGCAGGCTGGTGCGCAGGAGATACCGCCCCGCCCCGCTTTCCAAGCGGTAGTTACTGACATCGCAATAGGGACATCGGACCAGCCGGTCATCCTCAACGACAACCAGCGGGGCGCCGCAGGAGGGACAGTTCTGTTCAATGGTCAAATCCATGGGGATCAGACCAATCTCAGCCCACAATCGTTACAAAATAGCGCATCCGCGAGGTTTTCCGCGTGGCATTGATGACAGATCTTCGCCTCTTTTTTCTGGTTGGACGGTTGTCCGCACTGAGAACAGTACTTTGCCTTGGGGGTAAGGTTTTTGCCGCAGTTGGAGCACCGCAACAGCCGCAGCAATTGATGGCCGCAGAGCGGGCAGAACCTGGAGTCGCCGGGGATAGGGTGGTGACAGTCGGGGCAGGCGACCGTGGCAACGGCAGGGGCTGCAACGGGGGCCGAAGAGTTTGGTGCCGCCTGCCGCATCGCAAAGATGTTTGGCAGCATCATCCCCAGTCCCATCCCCAGGCCGGCCCCCGCCTCCCCTTGGCTTACCGCCGCCTTTTCCATTGCCATCGCGGTTTTCATCTGCAGAAATCTATCCATATCGCCGATCAGGGCCATGCGGCTTTTGTCATCTATGGCGCTCTGCACCTCCTCGGGCGGGGTGATGGAGGTAATATAGAGTTGGCTGAGGTGCAGGCCAAAGTTGGCAAAATCGTCGACGAGCCGTTTTTGCAGCTGCTCGGACAGCTGATCAAACTTGCCGGGCAGATCAAAGATCGAATCAAGGGTTTGCCCCATGTAGTCGTTGAACCTCGAGACGATCACCTGTTTCAGGTAGCCGGCGATCCCATCCGTATCCATCTTGCCCATGGTCCCGACCAGGGAATTGATAAACAGCACCGGCTGGACCACCTGGAGAGTGTACACGCCGTGCGCCCGAATGCGGATCAGCCCCAATTCCTTGTCCCGGAAGGCCACGGGGTTCTGGGTTCCCCATTTGAGGTCGGGGAAGAACTTGAGATTGACCATGTATACTTCGGCCCTCAGCGGGCTATCGCCGCGCCAGGGAATCGACAGGACCTTGGTGAGCAGGGGCAGGTTGGCGGTCTTCAGGGTATGCCGGCCGGCGGCGAAGCAGTCACCGGCTCTGCCTTGGTAAAAAAGCACCGCGGCCTGGCTTTCCCGTACCGTCAACTGGGCGCCGAATTTGATCTCTCCCGAGCCTTGCTCGGGCAGGCGCCGCACCAGTTCCTTGCCGGTTTCATCGAACCACTCAATATTTTCAAGAAAAATCCCGCCATCGAAACGGTTCATGGTATCTCCTTTTCATTGATGCTGAAACCGGCGAAGGGTTGCTTTGTCGACCGGAAGAATTTATATATAGTATATATAGTATGTATAGTATGTATAGTCGACATATACTTTATACTACTTGGCATGGCGGAACAGGAGGATCGGGAGCTTCTGCGGCAAAAGGAAGCGGAACTGGAATTCTCCCCATTTTTTGGCGGCAACCGCAAAGAGACCCTGCATTGAGGCGATAGCCTCCATCAAACTTGGCGCTGGCCCCGTCGGTTGACGCAGTACTTTGAGGAAGCCGACTCACAATTCATAGAGCTTTTCATCATGGGCGGGTGGACGTCCTTCCCGGACTCCTTTCTTTTTTATCAACTCAAAGCTCAAGTCGTTCTCGTTCAACAGATCGCCCATCTCCTTTTCAACCAGTTCAGGGTCTTCACCCGCCTCCATCCGCGACAGCGCCTCCTCCATCGACCCGCCGAGATTGAGGCCGGTCTGAGAAGTGAATTTTCGCATCATAGAGGCCATCTGTTTCGGGTCGTTTTCATTGATATGCTCAGCCTCGCGCATCAATGACTCGAAGGCCCGTTCCATCTTTGCTTCATCGACCCCGGCAAGGGGATCATCTCCCGTCTCTTTCGCTTTGCCGATGGTGGCGAAGGGCGATATCCGCCGGGTCAGTTCCTTCCTGCCGCAGCGCGGACAATCGGGTTTTTTCCCGGTATTCACCCGGGATGAGAAGAAATTGAAAATGACATTACACGTATCACAATAAAATTCATAAATCGGCATGATCGACTCCTCGATAATTTGCCCGCCAAAAGGGGCTGGGGACTTCACTAATACCTCGGGGATACAGACCCGCTGCTTCTTTTCAACCAAGGATCTGGTCAACCAACCTTTCATCAATATCGGCGACAATGCATGTCCTGCCGATCTCCGTCGGCAGGACATAATGAACCCGTCCACCGACCGTCTTCTTATCCGCCAACAGGTAGTTGCGGATTCTCCTTCTGTCAAGATCCCGGGGAATCTCAACCGGCAGACCGTAGGCAACCAGATTTTCCGTGATTTTCTCCGCCGAGTGCCGGTTCAGTAGACCGGCAAGCACGGCCAACCGGGCCGCCGCAGCCATTCCGATGGCGACGGCAAGACCGTGATTGATGGTATAGTCCGATGCCCCTTCGACCGCATGGCCGATGGTATGGCCGTAATTGAGGATCCGCCGCAGTCCTCCTTCCCGTTCATCCTGGGAGACGACCTCGGCTTTGATCCGGCAGCAGGTATATACCGTGTGCATGATCAATTCTTCATCGAGCTGTAGAATTCCCGGACGGTTGTCGGAGAGAAACTGGAAGAATTGGGCGTCAAAAATGACGCCGTACTTGATAACCTCGGCGAGTCCGCCGAGCAATTCTGCACGGGGAAGGGTCTTGAGTACGGCAATGTCGATGTAGACGACGCGGGGCTGGTAGAATGCCCCGATCAGGTTTTTTCCTTCCGGGATATCCACCCCGGTTTTACCGCCGACAGAGCTGTCCACCTGGGCTAGAAGGGTCGTCGGGATCTGCACGAAGGGAACGCCCCGCATATAGGCCGAGGCAAGAAAACCGGTAACATCGCCGGTTACCCCGCCGCCCAAACCGATCAGGGCGTCCTTGCGGTCAAAACCTGAACGGGCCAGCCGGCTGGCCAGGTCACCGATAGTCTGCAGGTTTTTATTCGCTTCTCCCCCGGAAAAAGTTAAAAGTTCGGCGGCGATTCCGGCGGAGCTGAGAGTTTCCATAAACCTCTGGCCGTAGAGCCCAGCCACATGGTCATCAACAATCACGGCATAGCGGTTACCGATTTTTCTTTCCCGGAGATCTTCACCAATCTTGTCGAGATACCCGCTTTCCATAATGATCGGATAGCTTCGCTCGCCAAGACCAACCCGTAATATCGGCATAACCGCCCTCTGCTTATAAAGAAAATATTGGGTAACAGATACAGCAAACATCCTGCTGCCGACAAAATTTACCCGAAGTGATTACAAAAAAAAAGGAGATACCGCCGATAGGCGGTATCTCCTTTATGGTACTTGAATGAAGCGGGAAATTACATGGCAGAGCCGGAGGCGGCGCCCTGC
>JBBRGP010000207.1:0-5288 GCA_038224105.1 Desulfobulbales bacterium
AGGCCGGCGGTTTAGCCGCCGACCCGGTCAGCTGGACCATGATGACCTTGCCGGTGGCACAGAGGGTCGGACCGGCGAGGAGGCGGAGATCGACGGTTACCTTGCGCCCTTTGATCTCGAGAACCTTGCCGCGGATTTCCAGTTCGATGCCCAGGGGGGTGGGTTTGGCGAAATCGACGGTCAGGGAGGCGGTCACGAATCGCCCCACCGCTTCCCCGCTGTCCCGGGCCTTGGCGGCGGCGGCGGTGGCGGCGCCGTGACAGTCGAGGAGCGAGGCAATCATCCCGCCATAAAGAAATCCGGGAACGCCGCCGCTGTAATACGATTTGGGGGTATGACGGCAGACGCATTCGTCGCCATCCCAATAGCTTTTGAGGTGCAGCCCCTGCGGATTGTTGCGCCCGCAGCCGTAGCAGTGGGCATAGTCGTCCAGATAAAGATCCTGAATAGCCGATTCACTCATAATTTCCCTTCTCCCGGCTGGTGGTGCCGAAAATGGCTGCCTCCCTTCCGGGAGGGAGGCGCCGAATTATTTTGCCGCGGGCGCCGGCGGTACCTCGGTGGCCGGAGGCGTAGTCTTCAGGCTGCTCGACAGTGAGGTGAGCTGCGAGGCCCACTTCCCAATATAGCCTTTGTTCCAGGCAAAACCCAGGGCCATCAGCAGCACCAGCAAAAACACCCAGCGCTTCCAATGCGGTTCCTTTTCAGCGAAGGGATCCCGGAGGATCCGTTCCGACCCTTTGGGCAGCTCCGCCAGTTTGGTGAGGGTCGAGCCGAAGGGGATGTTGATTCTCGCCTTGGTATTGACCGCCCAGCCGTTGGCATCAAGGATCGGGCCGAGGTTGCGCTGGCGCAATTTCAGAAAGGCAATGAGCATGGAAGGTCCGGAAATGGCCAGGAGAATACCGCCGACCGCCAGGGGCATCTGCCACAACAGCAGACCGAGAAAGACGCCGACGATGGCGGCAGCGGCCGTGGCCATCGCCCCGAAGGCCAGGCCGATGGCGGCAAAAATCCCGGCAAATTTGCCGATGTCGAAGGGCGGTACCGGCGGTGGAACCTTCTCCGGAGTGAGGACGACCGCGGCAATGCCGGCTCCGGACCTGGCTTCCACCGCTTTATCCTTGGCAGCGGCGACTTTTTCCAGCTGCTCGCCGATCATCCGCCCGATGCGTTTGTAGGGCGCCCAGAAGGCCTGGGAAACACAGATGGGATGATCGATGATTTTGATGACGGTCGCATCCCAGTCGTTGCCCTGGGTATCGTAGAAGATGCCGTTACGGCCCACCATCAAATTGTCGGAGTCGCCCCCGGTAACCGCCGTGGCGATGATCATTTTCTCATTGCTGTTGCGGCGTTTGCACTCGCAGTAGGCGAGGTAGATACAGCTGAGATTGGCCATGGGACTGTGGCCCTCGACACTTTGGACCTTGATGCACAATTCGCAGGCCCGGCCGTCGATATACAAGGTCCCGGCCTGAAAAATGGCCTTTTGACCCTGGGCGTAAAAATCTCGAAACGCCACGAAATTATTCAATAATCTGTAAAGATCCCGGTTAAAGTGGACGAGCCGCACCACCTTGTCGATGGCGTTCACCTGCTCGGCCAGCTGCAGATCCTGGACAATGAGGTTCTCGAGTTCCTGCCGGCCCGGACCCTGGAGAATTGCCTGGACCCGGTCAACACCGAGACCTTCCACCTCGCCACCGGCCTTGCTTTTCTGCCAGGCTTCGTACGGGGCAAAGCTTTCCTTGATGCGCTCCCACTGGGCTGTCTGTAAATGCCCAACTGACCCGAACAGCGGGACGACGATCAATTCGGTGAAACGCGCCATAGCACCGACCCAGGCCGGATTGATTCCCTCCTGCAACGGCAGGGGGTTGCCTGCTTCGATATGGGCGAGCGGGAATTTTTCCACCTCGGTATTTGCCGCCGTCAAATCCTGGGAGGCCAGGGCCTCATAGGTGATCAGCGAGGGATTTAAAGGCGCTTCAGCCTTGGAGTCAAAGGCGGCCAGCCCGCAACGGATGAAATAGTCGTCGACCTTGTTGCAGACCCGGGTAAAAACGGTAGCTGCGGCCACCGTATCGTCACCGAACAGCAGGATTTGGGCATCTTTTTTGGCCTGCTCCCACCACTGGCTGTATAACCGGGCGGCAGTAAAAAAGGCCTTGAGCCGCTCCTGGGAGATGCCGGGCAGGCCACTGCGATCCTGGTCGCTGCCGACAGTGGCCATGATCTCTTCGATGAGTTGCCGGGTTGCCTCGTCGTCGGCGACATGGACGGCGATGATGCCATCACCGTTGAATTTCGAGTTGTGCAACAGGGTGTCGGTGCTGCTGACGTCGTCGATGGAAACGCTTGTTGCCTCCGCCTTGTCGAGGAAGGCAAGGAGCTGTTTGGCCGAGGCAAGCAACTGTTGCCCTTCGCCATGCCGGGCATCGATGGCCGACAATGGCAATTCGCTGGAACCAGCGAGGAGGCTCTCCATATCGACCAGAACGGAACTGGTCCAGTTGACCGCGGCTAATATCTCCTGGACCCGCACCCGGCCGTCACTATCGCTGTCGAGCATGGCCAAGGTACGGGCATCGAATTCCAAACCACTGACCGGACAGCTGAGCGCCGCCCACAGTTTCTGATCCAATTGTCCGAGATGACGGATATCCTGGGCCGTTTCCAGACGTACCTGGTCAAAACCGCCAAGACGGCAGAACCGCCACCGATGCGGTGAAGTGACTGTATTTTCCATAAGATCGATCCCCCTTGCTGGACAGCAGCAGTGCAATAATGAAGGAGCTGGCAACACATCCCTCGGTTAAAAAGTCAAAACACCCGCTGAGTGCTACTCTTAACAAGACAAGCAAGAATTACTATGGAAATTTTGCCACTATCAGCAATTCCGGCCGATGTCCCAGGCTGGCTAAGACCAGGCAGGAAAAGACCGGCGGGTTTTCCTCGAACCGTCCAAAAAAAACCGGCGCGCCAGGACGACAAGAGAGAAACGGCGATACCCATCCGGAAACACCAATGGTCAAAATAACCTTGCCGGTTACGTTATGGTGTGCAGCGCCCCGCAACCATGCTAAAATGAGGTTTCTGGCAACCACCGGCGGCGGCGGGATCCACCGGCCGCATCTTCGCTTGAACCGAAATTAACAGACAACCAATACAGGTACCATATATGCAAGGTCTTGATGCACTCTTCAATCCATCCTCGGTAGCGGTGATTGGCGCCTCCAGCACCCCCGGCAAAGTCGGTCATGACATCTTCGTCAATATTCTCAAAGGCGGCTTCACCGGCACCCTCTACCCGGTCAACCCCTCCGCCAGGTCGATCGCCTGTGTCCGCGCCTATCCGGATATCCGGGACATCCCCGACCCCGTCGATCTGGCCATCGTCATCCTGCCGCCGCGCCAGGTGGAGACGGCCATCGCCAACGCCATTGGCAAGGGGGTTAAAGCGGTGGTCATCGTCTCGGCCGGGTTCCGCGAAGTCGGCGGCGAAGGGCTGGCGATCGAACAGCGCATTGTCGCGATGTGCCGCGAGGCCGGAGTCCGGGTGGTCGGGCCGAACTGTCTCGGGGTGATCAACCCCAAGGCGAAAGTGCGGCTCAATGCCAGTTTTTCGGCGCGGATGCCGGCCGCCGGCAACATCTCCTTTATCTCCCAAAGCGGCGCACTGTGCACAGCGGTCCTCGACTTTGCCGCCGATAAGGATTTCGGTTTCTCGAAATTTGTCTCCATCGGCAATAAGGCGGATGTCGATGAGCTGGACCTGCTCCGCTATTTCCATGCCGATCCGGACACCGAGGTGATCATGCTCTATATCGAGGAACTTAACCGCGGCCCGGAGTTCATCCGGGAGGTTAAAGAGATCACCGGCGGCGACCGGCCGACGCCGGTTCTCGCCATCAAATCCGGGCGTACCGGGGCCGGGGCCAAAGCCGCCGCCTCGCACACCGGATCGCTTGCCGGCAGCGAGGCGGTGTACGAGGCCATTTTCGCCCAGAGCGGCATCATCCGGGTCGAATCGATCAACGAACTGTTCGACTTCGGCATTGCCTTCGCCTACAAAAACGAGAGCGCCACCGGCAAGATCCGCCGCAAGGTGCCGCACGGCAACCGGGTGGCCATCGTCACCAACGCCGGCGGGCCGGGTATCGTCGCCACCGATATGACCGTTTCCTCGGGCCTCGAACTGGCCACCTTCAGCGATGACACCATCGAGGCCCTGAAAAGCCATCTGCCGCTGACCGCCAACGTCAACAATCCGGTGGACGTGATCGGCGACGCCGCCTCGGACCGCTACGAGACCGCCCTCTCGGCGGTGATTAAAGACGAAGGGGTGGATGGTGCCCTGGTCATCCTCACTCCCCAGAGTATGACCAACGCCATCGGCACCGCCGAGGCCATCGTCCGCATCGCCCGCCATTCCTACAAGCCCATCCTCTGCTGTTTCATGGGCATTATCGATGTGTCGGCCGGGGTCAAACACCTCCAGGCGAGCGGTGTGCCGGTCTACCGCTTTCCGGAGAGCGCGGCCAAGAGCTTCGGCGCCCTGTACCGTTACTCCCGGTGGCTGAACCGCCAGCAACTGGCGCCGTTTCAGCTGGTCCATGACCGGCAGCGGGCGACGGAGATCATTGCCCAGGCCCTCAATGCCGGGAAACCCTATATCGGTGAGCTGGGCGGCACCGAGCTCCTCAAGTGCTACGGTTTCAATGTCCTGCCGACGGAGCTGGCCACCAGCGCCACGGAGGCCGGGGAGGCAGCCGAGCGGATCGGCTATCCGGTGGTGATGAAGATCGTCTCGCCGCAGATCATCCACAAGACCGATGCCGGCGGGGTCCTGGTCGGACCGGACAATCGCGCGGCAGTGGAAAGCGGTTACACTGCCATCATCGACAATGCGACGAGGTACAATCCGGCGGCGGCGCTTAAAGGGGTGCTGATCCAGCGCCTCGCCCCGAAGGGGTTGGAGGTCATCCTCGGGATGACCCGCTACCCGGTGTTCGGACCGCTGATCATGTTCGGGGTCGGCGGGGTCTTCGTCGAGGTCTTTCAGGACGTCGCCTTCCGGCTCGCCCCGCTCACCCGCAACGGCGCGAGGAACATGGTGCGCAGCATCAAAGGCCACAAACTCCTCGCCGGCTACCGCGGCGCGCCGAAGACCGACATCGCCACCATCGAACGGATGCTGGTGGGGCTATCGGATCTGGTCCTCAACCATCCGGAGATCAAGGAGCTCGATATCAACCCCCTGCTCGTCCATCCGGAAGGGGACG
>JBBRGP010000208.1:0-5254 GCA_038224105.1 Desulfobulbales bacterium
TATCGAGCATCCCCTCGACCTTGGCCATTGCCTTGTCGATGATCCCTTTGACGGCAATGTCGATCAGCCGCGCGGTATCCTCGCTGAAATCGCGGGTATGACCGATCTCCCGGCCAAGAAAGATCTGTTCTTCCTTCTTGCCGTAGGTCAACGCCCCGAGTTCCTCGCTCATGCCCCATTCACAGACCATCTTCCGCGCCAGCCCCGAGGCCCGCTCGATATCATTGCCGGCGCCGGTGGTGATTTCATTAAAAATGATTTTTTCCGCCAACCGCCCGCCGTAGAGGATGCAGATGGTGCTTTCCAGGTAGGTCTTGGAATGGGTGTATTTGTCGTCGGTCGGCAACTGCATGGTCAGGCCGAGGGCACGGCCGCGGGGAATGATCGTCACCTTGTGGATGGGATCGGTGTCGACCAGCAGCCAGGCCACCAGGGCGTGCCCTGCCTCGTGGTAGGCGGTGACCGTCTTTTCCTTTTCACTGATGATCATCGACCGCCGCTCGGCGCCCATCATGATCTTATCTTTTGCCCGGTCCAACAAGTCGAGGTCGATTTCCTTGGCGCCGGTGCGGGCAGCCATGAGAGCGGCCTCGTTGACCAGATTTTCCAGGTCGGCGCCGGTGAAACCCGGGGTACCCCGGGCGAGGATTTCGAGATCGACATCCCGGGCCATTTTAGTTTTCTTGGCATAGATTTCGAGAATTTTCTGGCGGCCCCCGACATCCGGTATCGGTACCACCACCTGGCGGTCAAAGCGCCCCGGTCGGAGGAGGGCCGGATCGAGCACGTCGGGCCGGTTGGTCGCCGCGACGATGATCACCCCTTCGTTGCTTTCAAAGCCGTCCATTTCCACGAGCAGCTGGTTGAGGGTCTGCTCCCGTTCGTCATGTCCTCCGCCCAGGCCGGCTCCACGATGGCGGCCGACAGCGTCGATCTCGTCGATGAAAATGATGCAGGGGGCGTTCTTCTTGCCCTGAGCGAACATGTCGCGTACCCGCGAGGCACCAACGCCGACGAACATCTCAACAAAATCGGAGCCGGAAATGCTGAAAAACGGCACATCGGCCTCGCCGGCGATGGCCTTGGCGAGGAGGGTCTTGCCGGTTCCCGGGGCTCCGGCCAGGAGAACGCCGGTCGGGATTCGCCCGCCGAGGGCGGTGAATTTCCCGGGATCTTTAAGAAAATCGACGATTTCCTCAAGTTCTTCCTTTGCTTCATCGATACCCGCGACATCGGCGAAGGTAACTTTGTTGCTGCTCTGTTCAGTCAATCTGGCCCGGTTCTTGCCGAAAGACAGGGCGCCGCCCTTGCCGCCGCCCTGCATCTGCCGCATAAAAAACACCCATACCCCGATCAGCAGCAGCATTGGGAACCAGGACACGAAGATCGTCATCAGCCAGGAATCCTTCTGGGTCTCCTTAACGTTGATATCGACCCCGTTCCGGCGGAGGATGGAGATCATCTCGGTGTCGGCCATCGGGTAGATGGTCTGAAAGGGCTTGCCGTCCTGCAGGGTGCCGGTCAGCACATCCCCGCTGATCGCCACCCGGGTGATCGCCTTGCTCTCGACGCTGGCCATGAACTCGCTGTAAGTGAGCGAAGTCTGATTGCCCTGGGGTTTGTTAAACAAGTTGAAAAGAAGGATCATGGTCAGGCCAATCACCAACCACATGCTCAGATTTTTATAAAATGTATTCAACGAAGTCTCCGGTAGCTCCTGGTTATCTGTATCGTTATTTTATTGCTCGCATTCCTGCCACTGTCTAAAAGTAAATCAAAAAATCCAAATGTCGAGGAGGTAATGAGATAATCTTACCCTATCATATGGGGCGTGTAAAGTACTGGACCGGCTGCACTCCCGGTTGCTTGTTCTTCAATTCCCTGATTCCTTTAACCAAGGCCCCGGCGCCGCTGGCGGTGGTGGTGTACGGGATGTGGTAATCAAGGGCGGCTCGCCGGATGCTGTAGGAGTCTTCGGTGGTTCTTTTGCCCAGTGAGGTGTTGATGATCCAGGAGATATCCCGATCCTGAACTTTGTCGAGGATATGCGGCCGGCCCTGTGAGATTTTGTTGATGAGTTGACACGGGACGCCCGCTTCCTGCAGGCAGGAGGCGGTGCCAACGGTTGCCAGAATTGTGAAGTCGAGGTCGACCAGGGCTTTGGCCACGCCAATGATCGCCGCTTTATCGCCATCGCGGACACTGATAAAGACATTGCCGGCCAGGGGGACCTTGGAACCGGCAGCGAGCTGGGCTTTGGCGATGGCCAGGCCGAGATTGTCATCGATGCCCATGACTTCGCCGGTCGATTTCATCTCCGGGCCGAGCAGGGTATCGACCTTTTCAAACCGATCGAAGGGAAAGACCGCCTCTTTGACCGCCCAGTGCTTGATGGTCACCTCGGTCGTCAGCCCCAGCTCTTCCAGGGTGGCGCCCATCATCACCTTGGTGGCGAGTTTGGCGAGCGGTACCCCGGTAGCCTTGCTGACAAAGGGGACGGTCCGCGACGCCCGCGGGTTGACTTCAAGGACGTAGAGCTCATTCTCCTTTATGGCGAACTGGACATTCATCAGGCCGATGACCCCGAGTTCCTCGGCCATGGCCTTGGTGGCCCGCTTGATTTCTTCGATGAGCGTGCTGCTCAGGGTATGGGGCGGCAGAACGCAGCAGGAATCCCCGGAGTGGATGCCCGCCTCCTCGACGTGCTCCATGATTCCGCCGATGACCGTGCGGGTCCCGTCGCAGATCGCGTCGACGTCGATCTCGATGGCGTCTTTCAAAAATTTGTCGATGAGCACCGGGTGCTCGAGACCGGAGCCGCCGATGGCGGTCATGAAGTCCCGTATTCCCTGATGGTTGTAGACGATGCGCATATCCCGGCCGCCGAGGACATAGGACGGGCGGACGACCACCGGATAGCCGATCCGCTCGGCGGCCGCCAGGGCCTCCGCGAGGGTCTGGGCAGTGTCGTTGTCGGGCTGGCGCAGATTCAGTTTCTGGAGAAACTGCTGGAACCGTTTGCGGTCCTCGGCCCGGTCGATGGCGTCGGGCTGGGTGCCGATGATCCTTACCCCCATGTCGGCCAGGGGCACGGCGAGATTCAGCGGGGTCTGGCCGCCGAACTGGACGATGACCCCGTCCGGCTGCTCCTGGTCGATGATATTGAGGACATCTTCCCGCGTGAGCGGCTCGAAAAAGAGTTTGTCGGAGGTATCGTAGTCGGTCGACACTGTCTCCGGGTTGGAATTGATCATGATCGATTCGACGCCGATCTCGCGGAGGGCAAAGGCGGCATGGACGCAGCAGTAGTCGAACTCGATGCCCTGGCCGATGCGGTTCGGTCCGCCGCCGAGGATGACGATTTTTTTCCGGTCGGACGGCCGGGCCTCGTTCTCCTCCTCGTAGGTCGAATAATAATACGGGGTATAGGACTCGAACTCGGCGGCACAGGTGTCGACCAGCTTATAGACCGGGACAACCGCCATTTTTTTGCGGAGCTGGCGAATATCGTCCTCGGTGGTGCCGGTGAGAAAGGCCAGCTGTTTGTCGGAAAAACCCCGTTGCTTGCAGTACTTGAGAAAATCCGCATCAAGACCCTGGAAGCCGTGTTCCCGGATCTCCCCTTCGGTATCGACAATCTGCCGGAAATTATAGAGAAACCACGGATCGATCTTGGTCAGATCATGGATTTCGGTGATTGTCATCCCGCGTTTCAGGGCCTCGTAGATATGGGAGATGCGGCGCGAATTGGGCACCCGAAGCCCATGCTCGAGGTCCTCCCGGTCGAGGTGCGAAAGCTCCTCTTTACCGTCGCCGCCGAAACCGAAGCGTCCGGTTTCCAGGGAGCGCATGGCCTTCTGGAAGGCCTCCTTGAAGGTCCTGCCGATCGACATCGTTTCCCCCACCGATTTCATCGAGGTGGTGAGGAGGTCGTCGGCCTCGGGGAATTTTTCGAAGGTCCAGCGGGGGATTTTCACCACGCAGTAATCGATGGATGGTTCAAAGGCCGCCAGGGTTTCCCGGGTGATGTCGTTTTTCAGTTCGTCGAGGGTGTAACCGACGGCAAGTTTCGCGGCAATCTTGGCGATCGGAAAGCCGGTGGCCTTCGAGGCCAGAGCCGAGCTCCGCGACACCCGCGGGTTCATCTCGATGACCATCATCTCGCCATCGGCCGGATTGACCGCGAACTGGACGTTCGAGCCGCCGGTCTCCACCCCGATCTCCCGGATGATGGCGATCGCCGCATCGCGCATTTCCTGGTATTCCCGATCAGTAAGCGTCTGGATCGGGGCGACGGTGATGCTGTCGCCGGTGTGCACGCCCATGGCGTCGATGTTTTCGATGGAGCAGATGATGACCACGTTGTCGTTGCAGTCGCGCATCACCTCCAGTTCGTATTCCTTCCAGCCGAGGAGGCTCCGCTCCAGCATGACCTCGGTGGTCATCGACAGGTCGAGCCCGGCGGTACAGAAATTTTCCAGTTCCTGGCGATTGTAGGCGACCCCGCCGCCGGTGCCGCCGAGGGTGAAACTCGGTCTGACGATCAGCGGAAAACCGATCTGCTCGCCGGCGGCCATGGCGGTCTCGAGATCCTTGACGATGATCGATTCGGGGACCCTGAGGCCGATGCGGCGCATGGCGTCGCGGAATTCTTCCCGACCTTCCGCTTTCTTGATGACGGCGATGTTGGCGCCGAGGAGTTCGACCTGGTATTTTTCGAGGATGCCCATCTCGGCGACCTTGATCGCGGTGTTCAGGGCGGTCTGGCCGCCGAGGGTCGGCAGCAGGGCATCGGGACGTTCCTTCTCGATGACCTTGGCGACGAATTCCGGGGTGATCGGTTCGATATAGGTGCTGTCGGCCAGTTCCGGATCGGTCATGATGGTTGCCGGATTGGAGTTGATGAGGACGACCTCAAATCCCTCCTCTTTCAGGGCTTTGACCGCTTGGGCGCCGGAATAGTCGAATTCGCAGGCCTGGCTGATGATGATGGGGCCGGAGCCGATGATGAGGATTTTTTTGATGTCTGTGCGTTTCGGCATATCTGTCCGTGGTTCCTGTCGTTATGGGTTGTCCCGTGCCGGGTGGAGGTGTCGTCGTCCTGAGCCGTGCTCCCGGTCAGCCGCGCATCATGGCGATGAAGCGGTCAAAGAGGTGAACGGCGTCATGGGGGCCGGGCGCATGCTCGGGGTGGTACTGGACGGAAAAGGCCGGAAATATTTTGTGGCGCATGCCTTCCAGGCTGTTATCGTTG
>JBBRGP010000209.1:0-5235 GCA_038224105.1 Desulfobulbales bacterium
GGAGTACCCCCTTGTGGGGTGTTAGAGAAAGAGGCGAAATCACTGCCGCTAAATTTTTTTAAGGAGAACAACCATGGCGAAAGAACAGAGAATCAACCGCGAAGAAAAAAAGAAGCCGGCGAAAACCCAGAAAGAAAAAAAGGCGGAAAAGAGGGCCAAACACGAGACCAGCGATTTTACAATCACTGACAAAAAGGGTAAATAAGCTTGGGCGTTTCAGTCGGTTTGTCGGTGGTCTACCTGCCGGATACAGGGGGGCCATACCCGACGCTGCTCACCTTTCTCACCGGGCGTTTCCCAAAAATCCCGGCAAAGACCTGGGAACATCGCCTGGCGGCAGGCAAGGTGCTGTCCGAAGGGGGGCAGCCGGTCGGCGCCGACACCGTGTACATGCCCAATCAGCGGCTCTTCTATTTCCGGGAAGTCGATGCGGAACCGGCGATCCCCTTCCAGGAGCAGGTGATCTTTCGCAACGCTCATCTCCTGGTGGCCTGCAAGCCCCATTTTCTACCGGTCACCCCAAGCGGCCCCTACGTTCGGGAGACCCTGATCCACCGGCTCAAAGAGAGCACCGGCAATCCGTTTCTTTCACCGATCAATCGGATCGATCGGGAAACGGCGGGACTGGTGCTGATCTCGGCAAACCCGGCCAGCCGGGGCAGGTACCAGCAGTTGTTCATGACCGGCGATGTCCGGAAAACCTACGAGGCGGTCAGCCACTTTGCTCACACCTCCCAGCGGACCAAGTGGCTGGTGGAGAACCGAATCGAAACGGGCGAGCCGTGGTTTCGGATGCAGTCCGGCAACGGCCCGGTCAACGCCCGAACCCGGCTGCACCTGATCGAAACCTCGGGCTCACGGGCCCGCTTTCTCCTTTTTCCGCTGACCGGAAAAAAGCACCAGCTCCGCCTCCATTTAAGTGGCCTCGGTTTTCCTATTGTCAACGACCGCTGCTATCCAGCGCTTCTGCCTAAAAAAACCGACGACTTCAGCCGGCCACTCCAGCTCCTGTCCCGCTATATTTCTTTCCGGGATCCGCTGACCGGCGAGAAAATGGCCTTCGAATCGCCACGCAGTCTGAACCTGGGATCAGAGGCGAATATTCAGCATTGCGCTGAAGATCACCCTTGCGGTTAAAGACAACTGAGGCGACCAAAACTTCAGCAGTAGCGTCGCTTCAGCTCGCGGATATGGGCCGGTCCGATGCCCGCAGCAGCCGCCGATGATCCGGGCGCCCATGGTGATCCAGACCCCGGCTTCCCGGGCATAGTCTTCGGGGGAGATATCGGTGAAGTGCCAGTTGGGCATGACGAAGACCCCGGAATGGGCATATACCCCGAGGTTTCCCGGCCAAGCCCCCCGCAATTCGGCAAAAGCCGCGGTCACGTCGGCGACATTGGTATGCATGATGAACGCCGCCGACCCGCCGATCCGGGAAATGGCCGCGACTCCGTCGCCCAGGCTGTGGCCGCGGTCCCAGAGCATGAGTCTGCCGGCATCGGTTCGCCGGCAGCTGAACCCGAGCCAGACCGGCAGGCCGGTGGCGCAGGCCGCCTGGACCGCCAGGCTGCCCTGTTCGAGGTCGCCGATCATTTCGACGATGAGGATATCCGCCCCTGCCTCCGCCAGGATCTCTGCCTGCTCGGCATAACCGGCAAGGGCCTCGGCCCTCGGTAGATAATCTTTTGCCGGTTCGGAACAGAAGGCGGTGGGTGCGATCGAACCGGCAATGGCCACCGGCGCGATTGCCGCCTGGGCCCGGGCCTCGACGGCCAGTTGTACTGCCGCCCGGTTCAACTGCTCGAATTGCCCGGCCAGGCCGGCGGCGAGAAGCATATGCCTGGCCAGGGAGAAGGAGTTGACGGTGATGACGTCGGCTCCGGCCAGGATGTAGTCGCAGTGGACTGCCAGGACTGCCTCGGGACTGGAAAGAACCGCGGTGGCGGACCAGGCTTTGTCGTTCATCGGGACACCGCGTTTTTCCAGTTCGGTCCCGGTGGCGCCGTCAAGCAGGACGATTTGGCCCGCCTGGAGTTTTTCCTCAAGAAAGGTGATATCCGTCATTGTTCACCTGTTTCCGGGTCGTGTATTGACCTCATTTTTTTCCGACAAGGAGGAGCTTGCCGACGACCAGCACCAGCAGCGCCCCTACCGCCGCGGCAGAGTAGTTTGCCGTCTTGGAAATCTCCATAATCCCGAAGTGATCGGCAACATAACGCCGTAGCGCTGGGTCGCCCACCGCCATTTCTCCGGCAATCCAGCCGAGCAGCATGCCGCCCAGGGTAACCACTACCGGAAAGCGATCCATCATCCTTACCACCAGTTGGCTGCCCCAGACGATGATCGGAATACTTACCAGCAAACCAAAGATGACCAGGATCATCTTATGCTCGCCCCCGGCCCCTTCGGCTGCCCCGGCAATGGCAATGACATTGTCGAGGCTCATGACGAAGTCGGCGACGATGACAGTCTTGACCGCCTGCCACAGCCGGTCGCTGCTCGGCAGATTGTCATGGCCGTCGTTTTCATCCGGCAGCAGCAGTTTGATGCCGATCCACAGCAGCAGTGCCGCTCCGATGAGTTTCAGGTAGGGGACGGCAAGCAGGGTGAGCGCAAAAAAAATCAGCACCATCCTGAGGACGATGGCGCCACCGGTACCCCAGACAATCCCACGGATCCGCTGGTTAGGGGGAAGTTTGCGGCAGGCCAGGGCGATGACCACCGCATTGTCGCCGCCGAGCAGGATGTCGATCATAATGATCTGCACCACCGCCATCCAAAATTCAGGGTGAAAGGCAAATTCCATAGTGTTCCCGCCGGCGGTTTACCCGGCATTATCCCGATCGGTTTCGAACAGGGCAGAGGTGGATGAAAGAGCAATCGAAAAATTTTGGGTGTTTCGGAACGGCAAGCCGCGCCGACACAGCCAGATCCCTATGCTAATGCATGGTCCGCCATTCGGCAACACTCTCCATGGCCCGCAGCGGTTTTTCTCGCCTCTCGCACTGTCCTTTTTGTGCGCAGGGCCGCCGATGCAAGCCGCTGATTTGAAACCACCCCGGCCGGGACTGCCGTTTTCGAGTGACTGGGCGCGGTTCAGGCGAATTGTTCTTGCAATCTTAAAGTGAAGGCAATACCGTCATGATCACATATCATCGCCCACACAGCCCGTCCCCCGAGTGAGAACACCATGAAATCCGACCACGCCGTCCTTTCAACCAATGTCCCGGTTCGGCTGTCCTATACCATTGTCTTTCTGACCCTGGCCTTTGTCGGCTGGCTCGATCTGACCACCCTGCTGGTGACCGGCCTGTTTACGATCTTCGCCCTGCGCAAATTCTGTTACGGCGGCCGCAAGTGGCTGTCACTCATCCTTGGGGCGATTCTCCTGACCGGCTTCGGCTATGGCTTTTACCTCTTTCTCCGCAATGCGATCACCGAGGTTCCGGAAATCGCCCGGCATTCGATCCCAGTGGTCCTTGAATACGCGGAAAAACTCGGCATCGATCCGATGTTCGCCGATTTCACGGAACTGAAGAACAAGGCGCTGGGCTTCGCCATGGAAAAGCTGCACAACATCGGCCTGTACACCCAGTTCATCATAGTCAATCTGGTCAACTTCATAATCGGCCTGGTCATCGCCGTCGGTGCCTTTATCAATTCCCGGCCGGACCAGGATCAGGACCCGGTCACGGTTCGCAACAACCTCTATGACCGGACTTTTGCCGAACTGATGGAGCGAGCCGACACCCTGTACAACAGTTTCGCCACGGTCATGGGCGCCCAGATCCTCATCTCCTCGATAAATTCGATGCTGACCATGGTATTTCTCGTCTGGAACGGCTATCCCTTTGCCATGGTGCTTTCCGGGCTGACCTTTGTTTTCGGCCTGATGCCTATCGTCGGCAATCTGGTCAGCAACACCATTATCCTCAGTGTCGGCCTGACCATCTCACCACGCATGGCCCTCTGGGCCCTGATCTTCCTCGTCACCATCCACAAACTGGAATTTTTCCTGAACAGCAAGATTATCGGCCACCGGATCAAAAACCCGATGTGGCTGACCCTGGTTGGCCTGATTCTCGGGGAAAAGCTGATGGGTATCCCGGGGATGATACTCGCCCCGGTGATCCTCCATTACATCAAGGTAGAGGCATCTCGCAGCACCCTGCAGGACGAGGCGGAACCAGCGCTCAGCACCGATCGCCGGCCGACCCCGGAGATTCAGGGTTAGACCGGATTGACAGGCTCGGTTGGCCTGTCCGTTGAACCAGTGCAGGCCCTTGCGGGTGATCAGGGCATGGCGGACCTCTTCGTCACTTTCAATAACCCCCTGCGCCGACATCGAACGCATGGTCGGGGTTAGCCCTGACGGTTATGCCGCAGCGGTGATGGCGGCGAGCCCCTGGCGAAGAATCGTCAGCCCCTTCTGCAGTTGCTCGTCGGTGATGACCAGAGGCATGAGGAACCGGATGACGTTGCCGTAGGCCCCGCAGGCCAGTGCGGTCAAATGGGGTCAGAGTAGATTTAAAACTGAAATCATCCCTTTAATTTTACTCTGACTCAATTTAATGCTGAAAAGCTGCTGGAGAACTATTTCACACAAGCTAATGTTACGAGGACCCAGATTGGCTCATCTCGATTTAGCATTGAAGACTCTGGTGAGTTGGATCGTTCCTGGCAATGACCTTACGGTGATCACGCTCCCTTGCAAAAGAAATAGAAAAGGTATATTTTTCATACTATGATAACATTCGAGTTTGATGAAATGAAAAGTCAGACGAATCTCGAAAAGCACGGCATTAATTTTGTTGAGGCCCAGCAACTGTGGGAGGATATCGATTTTCTTGGAATACCGGCAAAAACAGAAGACGAGCCTCGCTCGTTGGTAATTGGTATGATTTCAGGTAATCATTGGTCCGGTGTGATTACTTACCGAGGAAATCGTATCAGAATTATCTCGGTTCGGCGGTCATGAAAAGAAGAGGTGGCTTTATATGAAAGCTAAGGCATTTGATGAAAAGTTTGACAAAGGCGATCATATTCTTGACATGGTGGATACGACCAAGGCTAAAAGGAGCATGCAAGATCAGAAACGTGTAAACGTAGACTTTCCTGCCCAGCAGCGACAGCGAGTACCTGGTCGAGAGAGTCGAGCCGCCTCACGTTCGCCTTGCCAGGCCCTCCGAACTCGACGAGCGCCTCGGGCGACGTGGATGCAGAACTCGTCGCCTG
>JBBRGP010000210.1:0-5214 GCA_038224105.1 Desulfobulbales bacterium
CAGGCTCGGGTGGTGTACGTCGGGGAGAACCACACCACCTGGGCCGACCATCTCCTGCAGCTACGGATCATCGAGGCGCTCTACAACAAAAACCCGCGACTGAGCATCGGTATGGAGATGTTTCCCGCCGCCGCCCAGCCAGTCCTTGACCGCTACACCGTCGGCCGGGAACCGATGGACGAACGAAGTTTTTTGAAGGCATCCGATTATTACAATGTCTGGCGTTACGATTACCGCTTTTACCGGGATGTCGTCAATTTCGCGAAAAATAAAGGTATCCCGGTCATCGGCCTCAATCTCGACCGGCAAGTGGTCTCGGAGGTATTCAAGACCGGAGGCACCGATAGCCTCGCCACAGAGGTGCGGGCTTCCCTGCCGCGGGACCGGGATCTCGACCTGCCGGGCTATACCGAGGACCTTTCCCGCATGCACTCGGTCCATATTCAGGGCAATCACGGCAGCGGCGCACCCAGCGGGTTTATCCAGGCCCAGGCCCTCTGGGACGAGACCATGGCCCAAAACATCGCCGCCTACCTGACCGAGCATCCCGATTACCAGATGGTGGTGCTCGCCGGGACCCAGCATACCCGCAAAGATTTCGGAGTCCCGCCCCGGGTCTCCCGCCGGCTGGCGATCCCCCAGGCCTCGGTGGTCAACCTCTACAACGACAGTAAGCCGAGCGATCTTGAACAGATCGCCGACTACTATTTCCTGAGCGTCGCCGCGGATCTGCCGGAGATCCCGAAAATGGGGATAGTCCTGATCACCGAAACCGGGGACGATCGCTCCTTTCTTAAAATCGACCAGTTCAGCCCCCACGGCAAGGCGGCCGCCTCCGGCCTTAAAGAGGGCGATATCGTCAAGGAGATCGATGGATTGCCGGTCGCGGAAATGGCCGACCTGCACCTCGCCATGCTTGACCGGAAACCAGGCGATACGGTTACTGTCAAAATCAGTCGCCAGGACGACGGCGGCGAACGGGAGCAGGAGTTCCAAGTGAAGTTGACCCTCCCCTCGGCCGGACCGCCGCACCCATAAAATATCGGCGCCGCCAGCCCTGCCGCCGTCCCGCCCCCGGGGCCAAATGCCGGCGAAAACGTGCGCTGTCAGTTTATTTTCACCTTTAACCCTTTGCAAATGGAGAACCGATGTATAAAATCTGCACGCTGATTGTACTCATTACCGCATGTATAACCTTATCTGGAGAATCAGGAATGGCAAAAGCAAAGCTGAAAGACGGCCTTTACGCGCAATTCGACACTACCAAGGGTGAGATCATTTGCGCCCTTGAATTCGTGAAAACCCCGTTGACGGTAACCAACTTCGCCGGTCTTGCCGAAGGCATCAAGGAACTCGGGGGCGGCGCTAAAATGAAAGGCGATAAATTCTACGATGGCATGAAATTTCACCGGGTCATCCCGGATTTCATGATTCAGGGCGGCTGTCCCCTCGGCACCGGCACTGGTGGCCCGGGCTACACCTTTCCCGACGAAATAGACCCGAGCCTCACCCACTCGGGACCGGGGATCCTGTCGATGGCCAACGCCGGTCCGGGTACCAACGGCAGCCAGTTTTTCATCACCCATGTGGCGACCCCGTGGCTGGACGGCAAACACACCGTCTTCGGTCATGTCGTCTCCGGCATGGATGTGGTCAACAAGATCGTCACCGGCGACGTCATCAACTCCGTGCAGATTCTCCGGGTCGGCGCGGCCGCCGAGTCCTTCAAGAATGATCAAAAAGCCTTTGACGCCTTGCTGGCAAACTTCGAGAAAAACCAGCGAGCCAAAGAGTTTGCCGGGGTGGAGGCGGAACAAAAGCTGATTAAGGAGCAGTGGCCGACCGCCGTCACCACCCCGTCCGGGTTGAAGTATGTGATGGTGGCTGAAGGTGCCGGCGAAACGCCGAAACAGGGTTCTCTGGTCACCGTCCATTATACCGGCAAACTGCTGAACGGTAAAAAATTTGACAGTTCCCACGACCGCAACCAGCCGATCGACTTTCCCGTCGGCCGTGGCCAGGTCATCAAGGGCTGGGATGAGGCCCTGCTCGCCATGAAAAAAGGTGAAAAACGGGTGCTGATAATCCCGCCCCAGCTGGGTTACGGCCCGTCCGGACGCGGCCCGATCCCGCCGAACGCGACCATGATCTTTGATGTCGAGCTGGTGAATTTTCAGTAACCGCCGACTGCCCGCAAAACAACCATAGGCGGTTCGAAACTCTGAACCGCCTATGGTATTGACCTCGTCAAAAGAGCCTTTTTCCCCGACCGCACCGTTTACCGCTCTCCTTCAATACAGAGCAAGACCTGGCCGCAGAAATTCTCGCAGCGAGGCTTGCCGGCAGCGCTCGGCAAGTTCGGGGTCGACGACGATGGCATCGGTGGCAATGAGAGCCGCCTCGGTTGCTCCGGCCTGGCAGGCACCATCCAGCAAGTCCTTCGCTAATTCAGGGAGTTCTTTGATCGACACAAAATTTTTAGAACACAATGGCGTTTTGGCCTCAAGATGACGGCAATGTTACCGGTGCCTCCCGGCATGCCCTACTCCTCGTTGGGAGGCAAGAAGGTCCGCTCGAGTTGGGGGAGCCAGGTATTTTCCTGATGATTGTAGGTTTTGACAACCACCTTATCAGGATAGAGGTAAAGTGAGTTGGTCCAGATCGTCCCGCGGTTCATGTCCTTGTTGTGGATATTGGTGACCTGGCCGGCGTAGAGATTGATCGGCGAGGCATAGCTTTCTTCCAGGGGCGGGGTGTGGGTATGGCCGGAAACCCAGAGGAAAACCTGGCGGTTGTTCACGAGAAGATCATGAATTATCGCCGATGGCTGGGCGACAAAATTGGCGGTGTTGACGAATCGCTTATAGTCCCTCAGGGTTCCCTGCAAAGGCCCATGAAAGACGATGATGGTCGGGGTCTTTGGATTGTTCGCCAGTTCGGTTCGCAACCAGGCGAGTTCCTCATCGGATATCCCGGACAGGAAATCGGGATGATCCGCCGAGAGAAAAACGAGGAGATATCTCCCCATCTGCCGGCTGTAATAGTGTTTTTCTAAACCGAAGATCTGGCTGAAGAGTCGGAGTTTTGCCTGCTGCGAGGCCGGGCTGCCGGTGACCAGTCTGCCATCCGGTCCGGAAGGGCTTTCATAGAAATAATCGTGGTTGCCGGCAATGGGCAAAAGCGGCTTGCGGAGTTTGCTGAAAAACTCCTTTGCCGCCCGAAATTCTTCGTCGGTTCCGAAGTCGGCGCAGATATCGCCCACCGCCACCACCGCCTCAACATCCGCCCAGCCATTGATGGTCGCCAGCACCTGTTCCTTTTTGGCGAGATCCCGGCCGGGCAGATGGGGGTCTCCAACAATGACCAGATGGTGGAAGGACTCCCGGCCTGCCGGCTCACCCCCCACTTTCCCGCACGCCGACAAAGCGAAAACGGTAAGGGCCGCAACAACCAGTACTGTTAAAAATGACCTTCTGCCGTCAGTCCACATGGTTTTTCAGATGGGTTGACGATAAGAGTTTAGCAAGGCGCGGCCTCTGGTTACAAGCCGAGCTCCCCGGCAATTTCCTGCATGGCGGCAAGACTCAATTCGCAGAAGTCGGCCAGGGGAATTCCCGCCAACTCGCACAGGGCGATAGTCTCACGGTCGGCGCCGCGGGCGAAGGCCTTTTCCTTGTATCGTTTTTTCACCGATTTGACCTTGACCGCCGCCAGCTTTTTCTCGGGGTTGATAAGGGCGGCGGCAATGATCAACCCGGTGATGGTCTCGCCGGCGGCAAGGGCGTAGTGAAAGGGGGTGGTCCGCAGTTGTCCCGGCCAGGCGGTGAGATTATGCAGCCTTATCGCCTTGATGATCTCGGCATCGACGCCCTTTCCCTCAAGAATCGCCGCCGTTTCGGTGGTGTGGCTGGCAAGATCCGGTCGAATCTCAGCATCGAGATCATGCAGCAGACCGGCCAGCCCCCATTGCTCGGGGTCGGCGCCGAGCCGCCCGGCCATCGCCCGGAGCACCGCTTCGGCGGCCAGCGAGTGGCTGACGAGATTGTCGTTTTTTATATGGGTCCGGACAAGGGCCAGCGCGTCCTCCCGATGTATACCATAAGACATGGTCCCCTCCCTTCTCATCAATATTTCAGCCCGACCCGGTCACGGACCAGATCGAGGGTGACGGTCGCCTTGGCCCGGGCTTTGTCCCGGCCTTTGCCAAGAATGGCCCGGAGCATCGCCGGATCGCTCAGCAGCTCCGCCTTTTTGCGGCGGGCCGCCCCAAATTTTTCGTTGAGCAGATCGAGCAGTTCAAGCTTCAGGAAGCCGTAGGCCGCCCCGCCGTTGACATAGAGACCTTGAATCTCCGCGATCCGGGCCGGCGCGGCAAAAAGGCTCATGATCTTGTAAAGACTGCAGGTCTCCGGGTTTTTTGGTTCTTCCACCGGGGTGGCGTCGGTGGCGATGGCCATTACCCGCTTCTTCAGCTCTTTGCCCTCCATGAAGATGGGAATGGTGTTACCGTAGGATTTCGACATCTTCTGGCCATCGAGACCGGGGACGATGGCGGTCGTTTCGCTGATCGCCGGCTCGGGAACGACGAAGGTTTCACCGTACTCGTTATTAAATTTGATGGCCAGATCGCGCGCCACCTCCAGATGCTGCTTCTGATCCTTGCCGACCGGCACCCGCTCCGCCTGGTAGAGGAGAATGTCGGCCGCCATCAGCACTGGATAGGAAAACAGCCCGTGACTGGCGGAGATGCCCTTGGCGACTTTATCCTTATAGGAGTGGCAGCGCTCGATCAACCCCATCGGCGCAATGGTTGAAAGCACCCATGTCAGTTCGCAGACCTCGGGGACATCGGACTGTACCCAGAAGGTGCATTTGTCGGGGTCGAGGCCGAGCGCCAGAAAATCGGCAGCCGCCTCGAGCGTGCCGGCGGCGAGTTTGTCGCGTTCACGGACCGAGGTCAGAGCATGCAGATCGACGATAAAGACATACAGGTCGGCGCTCTCCATATGGGCAATCATGGTTTGCATCATCCCAAAATAATTGCCGATATGCAGCTGGCCCGAGGGTTGGATTCCTGATAGAATTTTCATATCTTTCCTGCGGATGTTAAAGGAGCGGTAAAGGTTGCCAATTTTCAGTGCGCTACCTTACCGTAAAAACAAAAAAAAAGGGAGTAGGGAAACAAAGTTTCCCTACTCCCTTCGGATACTCCCG